>CAZXYQ010000069.1:0-14871 GCA_964644975.1 uncultured Rhodohalobacter sp. | reverse complement strand
TCGCGAGGGCGGACGCACAGTAGGCGCAGGCGTGGTAACCAAAATTAAAGATTAAAAAGGTTTACATCCCGTGGCTACACAACAAAAGATTAGAATTAAGCTGAAATCATACGATCATAAACTGATCGACAAATCAGCTGAAAAAATAATTCAGACAGTAAAATCAACAGGTGCAGTGGTATCAGGTCCGATTCCGCTGCCTACTAATAAGAACATCATCACTGTTAACCGATCTGTTTTTGTGGATAAAAAATCACGAGAACAGTTTGAATACAGATCACACAAACGTTTGATTGATATTCTCTCTACAGGATCTCAAACAGTTGATGCATTAATGAAGCTTGAGCTTCCATCCGGCGTGGATGTTGAAATAAAAGTGTAAGTAAATTCCAAAATACCATGAGCGGTTTAATCGGAAAAAAAGTAGGGATGACAAGTATCTTTGATGAACTGGGACGCAGTGTTGCGGTAACCGTCATTGAAGTAGAGCCTTGTGCCATCACACAAATTAAGACAGAAGAAACTGACGGATATAATGCCGTACAGCTTTCGTCCTTTAAGAAAAAAGCTTCTAAAGTTAAAAAAGCTTTAGCTGGTCATTTCGACAAGGCAGGGGTTGAGCCAAGAAAGGTGACTCTGGAATTCAGAGACTTTATACCTGAAGGTTTTGAACTTGGCGATGAACTCAATATAGATGATGTATTTACTGTGGGTGACAGAGTAGATATTGTAGGAACATCGAAAGGAACGGGTTTCACCGGTGTTGTGAAGCGTCACAATTTTAGTGGTGTAGGCGGGCAAACACACGGTCAGCACAATAGAGAAAGAGCACCAGGTGCAATTGGTCAGGCTTCTGATCCTGCACGTGTCTTTAAAGGCATTAAAATGGCGGGCCGATCTGGTAACAAGCGTACTAAAATACAGAATCTTTCAGTAGCTCAAATCTACACAGATTCAAATATGCTGCTAATTACAGGCGGTATACCCGGGCCAAACGGCGCTTACGTAGAAATTCATAATAAATCACAGAGTTAAACCTGATGAAACTGACAATTCATAAAACAGACGGCAAGAGCAGCGGGAAAAAAGCTGATCTGAATGATCAGGTTTTTGCAATCGAGCCAAATGAAACTGTGCTCTATGAAGATGTTCGCCGCTTTTTGGCTAATAAACGCCAGGGTACAGCGAACACTAAAGAGCGCGGCGAAGTACGTGGCGGCGGACGCAAAGCCTATAAGCAGAAAGGAACCGGTATGGCCAGACGGGGATCAATTCGATCACCATTACTCAAAGGCGGTGGTACAGTTTTTGGGCCCAAACCTAGATCATACACTGTTCGGTTGACCAAAAAGGCTAAGAGGCTTGCAAGAATGTCGGCTCTTTCATTAAAGGCATCTGAAGATGCAATTAAAGTTGTTGAAGACTTTTCATTTGATGAGCCAAAAACCAAAGAGATTGTAACAATTCTTACGGGCCTTGGTATCGCAGACAAAAAAGTATTGATTCTGACTAAAGAGACAGACCCTGCTATCTATAAGTCAGCAAACAATCTTAAAAAAGTACACGTACTTGAAGCAGCAAAGCCGTCTACATATGAAATAATGAATGCAGATATAATTCTGATTCAAAAAAGTGCACTTGATGTACTTGAAGCAAGCTTTGCTATCAACATTGTAGAAGAGGATGCAGCATGAGTATATTAATTCAACCACTGATTACTGAGAAATTATCTAGAATCCAGGAAGAAGATCAAAAGTACGCTTTCAAGGTGCTTAAATCTGCCACTAAACCTCAGATTAAAAAAGCGATTGAGGAGAAGTATCCTGAAGTGAAAGTGTCTCGGGTGAATACAATGATTGTTCCTTCAAAACCAAAAGGCCGACACACACGCAGCGGGTTTGTTGAAGGCAGAAGTGCTGTATGGAAAAAAGCGATCATTACCCTGAAAGAAGGCGAAATCGATTTCTTTAGCGAAATTTAAATAAGAAAGTTCAATGGCTACCAAACAGATAAAACCAATTACACCGGGACAGCGCCACAGAATAGCTCCAGTGTTTGATGATGTAACGATCAGCAAGCCGCTTAAGTCTCTGACGCTTGGTATCGGAAAATCAGGTGGACGAAATAACAGAGGTCGTAAAACATCGCGTCATCGCGGTGGCGGACACAAGCGTAAGCTTCGCGTAATAGATTTTAAGCGAAACAAGTTCGATATACCTGCTAAAGTTCAAACTATAGAGTACGATCCAAACAGAACAGCTCGCATTGCTCTGCTGGCTTATGCTGATGGTGAAAAACGATACATCCTGGCTCCTAATAAACTCCAGGTAGGCGATACAATTATTACTTCTGAAACTGCTGCCCCTGATGTAGGGAACGCAATGCCAATGAGTAAGATGCCTCCCGGAACGTATATACATAATGTGGAGCTTCAGCCCGGTAAAGGCGGACAGTTGTGCCGAAGTGCCGGAACGGTTGCTCAGATGGTAGCCAAAACTGAAAAGTTTGTTACTGTTAAGCTTCCATCTGGCGAAGTAAGAAGAATACTAGGTACATGCATCGCTACGGTTGGTGCAACTAGTAATCCAGATCACTTTAACACCACGAAAGGTAAAGCAGGCCGCAGCAGATGGCTGGGCAGACGACCTCAAACACGAGGAGTTGCTATGAACCCTGTTGATCACCCAATGGGTGGTGGTGAAGGAAAAGCCTCTGGTGGGCATCCGCGTTCTCCATGGGGACAGTCAGCGAAAGGGAAAAAGACAAGAAACAAAAACAAATTGTCTTCCAAGTTTATTGTTAAGCGAAGAAAAACAAAAAAAGGTAAATAAGTATGCCTCGTTCGTTAAAAAAAGGGCCATTTGTACATTACAAGCTGATGCGTAAAGTTGACGCTATGAATGAGAGTGGCAAAAAGAAAGTGATAAAAACCTGGTCACGTGGATCGATGATTACACCCGATTTTATAGGGTTAACTATAGCGGTTCATAACGGAAAACAGTTTATACCTGTTTATGTGACTGACAACATGGTTGGTCACAAACTGGGTGAATTTGCGGCGACACGCACATTCCGCGGCCACCCGTTGAAAAAAATGAAATAGATAAATTTTTTAAGAAATGGAAACACTTACATTCGAAGCTAAAGCAGTACAGCGACACCTGCGCAAGGCACCAAGAAAGTTACGCCTTGTTGTAGACCTGGTTCGCGGTGAGCAAGTAGACAGAGCGATTAAAACACTTGAGTTCACAAAAAAAGGTACTGCAGCCGATGTGATCAAAGTGATTAAATCAGCCGCCGCTAATATACGAGACAAGTTTGAAGAAGAGCGTCTGGACAATGATCTGCTTTTTATCAAAGAGATATATGTTGATGAGGGTGTAACTTTGAAACGTATACAGCCTGCACCAATGGGCCGTGCGCACCGCATAAACAAACGAAGCAGCCACATTACTGTAGTTGTTGCGAAGATGGAAGAAACTGTAATAGAAGATTAATCAGATAATATTTTGGGACAAAAAAGTAATCCAACAGGACTCAGACTCGGAATAATTAAAGGTTGGGATTCCAACTGGTATTCTGAAGATAATCAGCCGGCCATGCTGCTGGAAGACACTAAACTGCGCGAATACCTTGCTATTCGTTTAAGAAATGGTGGGCTTTCAAATTCAATTATTGAGCGTACTCCTAAACGAATTTTGCTTACGTTAAATACATCACGTCCCGGCGTAATTATAGGTAAAGGCGGAGAGCAAATTGAGCTGTTAAGAGGTGAGCTTAAAAAAATCACTAATAAAGAAGTCCAGATAAATGTAAGTGAAATAAAACGACCTGAGCTGGATGCAAGTCTGGTTGGTCAAAATATTTCTCAGCAGCTGCAGGCTCGGGTATCTTTTCGAAGAGCGATGAAGACAGCAATTTCATCGGCAATGAGGATGGGTGCAAAAGGTATTAAAATTAAATGTGCCGGAAGACTGGGCGGAGCTGAAATGGCCCGAACAGAACAGTATAAAGAAGGACGTGTTCCTTTGCATACACTCCGAGCTGATATCGACTATGCCAACATCACATCAAACACCATTTACGGATCTATTGGAGTATCAGTTTGGATCTTCAAAGGTGAAATTATTGGCGATGTTGACTTAACACCAGGATCTGATTCTCAACAGGAAAATGAACCGCAACGTAAAGGCGGCGGCGGACGAAGAGGGAAACGTAAGAGTTCCGGACGTTCGAAGCGCCGAACACGTAATTAACCGATAGTTTAAGAAATCATGTTAGAACCAAAAAGAATTCCAAGACGTCGCGTTCACAGAGATAAACTTAAAGGCAATGCCGGACGTGGTTATACTCTTGCGTTTGGAAATTTTGGACTTAAGGCACTCGAGCCCAAGTTTATTACCTCCAGACAAATTGAAGCTTGCCGTGTAACGATTGCCAGAACGCTTCAGCGTGATGGTAAAACCTTCATCCGGATTTTTCCTGACAGACCGATCACCAGTAAACCTGCCGAAACCCGAATGGGTAAAGGTAAAGGTGCCCTTGATCATTTTATTGCAGTGGTTAAACCCGGGCGCATTCTGTTTGAAATAGCCGGAGTTAGCGAAGAGCAAGCCCAGGAAGCGTTACGCCGAGCGTCTCACAAACTTCCAATTAAAACAAAATTTGTGAAACGCCGCGATTACGACGGTGAATAACTAAGCAGAAAGAACCCATGAAATCACACGAATTACGCGATTTATCGCTTTCAGAACTGGAAGCAAGATTAAAGGATGAGAAGAAGGCATTGGTTGATTTTAAATTCAACAAAGCCATTGCGGGACAAATTGAAAACCCGGCACGTATCAAAAATACACGCCGCGAAATCGCCCGATTGACAACGATTATTAACGAAAAAACGAGTGCTGAATAAAGATTATGGCACAAGCAGAAAGAGCTCAAAGAAGAACAAGAACCGGACGCGTAGTAAGTGACCGGATGGATAAAACAATTACAGTTGCCGTTGACAGGCAGATAAAACATCCTATTTATGGGAAGTTTATTACCAAAACAACGAAGTACCTGGCTCATGACGAAACTAATGATGCCAATTCAGGTGATACTGTATTGATTATGTCAACTCGTCCATTATCAAAAAGAAAATCTTGGCGTTTGGTCGAGATCGTGGAACGTGCAAAATAACGATCAATTTGTAGGGTAAAGGAATGATTCAAACACAATCAACACTGAACGTAGCTGATAACAGCGGTGCAAGAAAAGTGATGTGCATAAAGGTACTGGGTGATTCTCGCAGACGCTATGCAAGAATCGGAGATTTAATCTCCTGCTCGGTTAAAACTGCGATTCCCGGCGGCAACGTAAAGAAAGGGGAAGTAGTGCAGGCTGTTATCGTTCGCACTAAAAAAGAAATTCGTCGCAAGGATGGTAGCTATATTCGTTTTGATGAAAACGCGGCGGTAATTATTAACAAGGAAAAGGAACCTGTTGGAACCCGTATTTTTGGCCCCGTAGCGCGGGAGCTTCGTGAAAGAAATTTCATGCGGATTGTTTCGCTGGCCCCTGAAGTACTTTAAAGGATAGTAAGATGCCACGTAAGTTTAATAAGAAAAAGAAATTACACGTTAAACAAGGTGATGAAGTGCTTGTTCTTGCCGGTAACGACAAGGGCACACGCGGACGGGTAATGTTAGTATACCCTGAACGCGACAGAGTCTTGGTTGAAGGTGTAAATATGAGGACACACCACGATAAGCCGACCCAGGATAATCCCCAGGGCGGGCGTCTAAAACGTGAGGCACCGGTTCATATATCAAACCTCATGGTTATTGATCCGACGACCGATGAGCCCACACGAATCGGGCGTAAACGTGTTGAAGAAGAGGCCGGCGGACGATGGGTCCGTTTTGCGAAGAACAGTGGCGAAATTATTGACAAGTAATTGTGAAATAGAAGAATGGCAGAAGCAAGACTTTACACACAGTACAAAAAAGAGATCGTAGATAAACTCACAGAAGAGTTTAAATATGAGAACATTATGGGCGTTCCTAAGCTTAAAAAGATTGTTATCAACGTAGGTTTCGGTGATGCAATTAATGACGCTAAAACCCTTGAAGTGATCACTGAGAATATTGGTCTCATTACCGGGCAAAAGGCTGTTAAAACAAAAGCTAAAAAATCAGTCTCGAACTTTAAACTTCGGGAAGGACAGGAAATTGGTGCAAAGGTAACACTCCGGGGAAAAATAATGTTTGAATTCCTCGATCGATTGATTAACCTTGCGCTCCCAAGAATGCGTGACTTCCAGGGAGTTCCAAATAAAAGCTTCGATGGACGCGGTAATTACACAATGGGAATTAAAGAGCACACCGTGTTTCCCGAGATTGATGTTGATAAAGCATCAACTATACACGGTATGGATATCTCTTTTGTAACTTCTGCTGAATCTGATGAAGAAGCATTTGCTCTTTTGAAGTATTTCGGGATGCCCTTTAAGAAATGAATTTGAATAAAAAAGAAAAAAGCAATGGCTAAGAAATCCTGGATAGCACGAAACGAAAAACGCAAACGTACTGTGGAAAAGTACGCTGAAAAAAGACGCGAGCTCAAAGAAGCCGGCGATTATGAAGCGTTGCAAAAACTTCCAAGAGACGCGAGTCCAACGCGTGTCCGAAACAGATGCAGCCTCACGGGACGATCACGTGGATACCTCAGAGAATATGGAGTATCTCGTATCAAATTCCGCGAACTGGCATTAAATGGAAAAATACCAGGCATCCGAAAAGCAAGTTGGTAACACAGGAGAATATATATTATGCAATCTGACCCAGTATCTGATTATTTAACCCGATTAAGAAACGCGCAGCAAGCAGGCCACCGTCGTGTAGACGTACCTGCTTCTAAACTGAAGCGTGCTATGACAAAAATCCTTGTAGATAAAGGATACGTTAATAAATACATCGACATTACAGATAATAAGCAGGGAGTTCTGCGACTGTTCCTTAAGTATGATGCGTACGGACAGCCTGTAATCAAAAAACTGATCCGTGTTTCAAAACCGGGTCTGCGCAAGTATGTCGGTGCCGATGAAATTCCGCAATCCTACAATGGGCTCGGAATTGTGATTCTGTCTACATCCGACGGAGTGATGACAGATAAGGAAGCACGTAAAATGAAAATTGGTGGAGAAATTCTCTGCTCCGTCTACTAAAAAATTTAGGATACGAACGTTATGTCAAGAATAGGTAAACAACCGGTTGCGTTGGCCAGCAATATTGAATTTACGATTGGTGCTGACAACACAATTACTGTGAAAGGGGAAAAGGGTACGGGTACGATTCGTGTACATCCCGATATCACGGTTGAAAAAACTGACACTG
Source organism: uncultured Rhodohalobacter sp. (assembly GCA_964644975.1). Lineage (GTDB taxonomy): Bacteria > Bacteroidota > Rhodothermia > Balneolales > Balneolaceae > SW132. The sequence continues at coordinate 7,495 of CAZXYQ010000069.1, read as the reverse complement.
AAATTATTGTAAAACGTCCGAGCGACTCCAAAGAGCATAAATCTTTGCATGGTTTGTATCGTTCACTCATCAACAATATGGTTGAAGGAGTGACAAGCGGTTACAAAAAAACACTTGAAATCATAGGTGTTGGTTACCGTGCAACTTATACAAACGGCGTTCTTGAATTAAACCTTGGCTTTTCCCATCCAATCTATTTTGTACCACCTGAAGGTGTAGACATTGAGGTTGATACTAAAACCAAGAAAAATCCGATGTTAATTATATCAGGTGTAAATAAGGAGATGGTTGGGCAGGTTGCTGCGAAAATCAGATCTATGAGAAAGCCTGAACCATACAAGGGGAAGGGTATTCGATATACCGATGAGTACGTAAGAAGAAAAGCCGGTAAGTCAGCCAGTAAATAAAAAGGATTAGTTAAATGAAGAAAAATAGAGTTAAAACAGAACGCAGAAACAAGATTCGCAGACGAATCCGTTCTACAATCTCAGGTACTGCTGATCGACCACGCCTGGCTGTTTTCAAAAGCAGTAAGCATATCTATCTGCAGCTGATCAATGACCGTGAAAATGTCACGATTACATCAGTGTCATCGATGTCTTTTGATTTGAAAAGCGAGCTGTCTGATAAATCAAAAACTGAGGCTGCAAAGCTCGTAGGTGAGACAATCGCTAAAACTGCTGTTGACATGGGCATCAAAAAAGTTGTTTTTGATCGCGGCGGATACAAATACCATGGAGTCGTTAAATCTGCTGCTGATGGAGCACGTGAAGGCGGACTGGATCTTTAAAAAATTATATTTCAATTATGCCAAAAATACGTAGAAAACATAATATTCCTGCCGGCAACCTCAATTTAGAGGAGAAACTGGTACATATTAACAGGGTATCTAAAGTAGTAAAGGGTGGACGCCGGTTTAGTTTCAACGCGATTGTTGTTGTTGGAAACGGAGATGGTGTTGTTGGCCACGGACTGGGCAAAGCGAATGAAGTTGCGGATGCCATTCAGAAAGGGTTCGATAACGCTAAGAAAAACCTGATTAAAGTTTCGATGACCAAAACAGGTTCGATACATCACCCTATTGTTGGCAAAGCTGGTGCCGGTAAGGTTCTGCTTCGCCCTGCATCCGATGGTACTGGAGTAATTGCCGGCGGTGCTGTAAAAGCACTGCTTGATGTTGCCGGAGTTAAAAATATACTGTCAAAATCTCTTAGGTCATCGAATCCGCATAACATGGTGAAGGCTGCATTTGAGGCATTGAGAAATGCTGCAGACCCTATTGAAGTGGCACAGCGGCGTGGAGTAAGCGTCAGCAAGGTATTTAAAGGCTAATAAACGTTTTAAAGAACAACTGTTATGAAATTACACAATCTTAAAGCACCTGCAGCGCACAAAAAACGCAAGCGCGTTGGGCGAGGTCAGGGATCAGGTACCGGTGAACAATCCGGGCGTGGACACAACGGGCAAAAGTCAAGAAGTGGTAGCAAGGTGAAAGCCTGGTTCGAAGGTGGACAGATGCCGCTTCAAAGAAGAGTTCCTAAGTTTGGATTTAAAAACCCATTCAGAATTGAATATCAGGCCGTGAATATTCAGAAGTTATCTGACTTTCTTCTGGCTGGTAAACTTGGAGAAACTATCACAATTGCTGATCTGGTAAATGCCGGTTTAGTGGATGATAAAGAACTGATAAAACTGCTTGGAACCGGTGAGATTGATAAAGCGATCTCTATCGAGGTACATGCATGCAGTGCCTCTGCCAAAGACAAGGTAGAAGCCGCCGGCGGCAGTGTAACTGTTATACAATAAATCTCAATTACCACCTCAGTTTAATCATTTCGAATGAGTGCCATAGATAATTTCAGAAACATCTTTAAGATAGAGGATCTCCGGAATCGTATTCTGTACGTTGTGGGTGTCCTCATGGTCTATCGTATCGGTAGTTATGTTACAATGCCGGGTGTTGATGCCAGCGAACTTACAATGCAAGCTGGTGACGCATCAAGCTTAATGGGACTCTTTGACCTTTTTGTGGGGGGAGCTTTTTCAAGAGCCGGTGTATTTGCCCTTGGAATTATGCCCTACATTACGGCCGCAATTATCATTCAGTTGATGGGTGCAGCCGTGCCATACTTCCAGAAGCTTCAACGCGAAGGTGAGGAAGGAAGACGAAAAATCAACCGATTAACCCGATATGGAACGGTTGGTATTACTGCTGTTCAGGCGATAGGCTTTGGTATCAACCTGATTGCCACTTCACCTAATGCTATTGTGGTGAGCAACATGGCGTTTATATTAACGTCTATTATCGTACTCACAGCAGGTACAACGTTTGTAATGTGGCTTGGTGAGCGAATTACCGACAGAGGTATTGGAAACGGTATTTCTATCCTCATTATGATTGGTATCATTGCAGCTCTCCCAACTGCTTTGATAAACGAGATCTCAACAACAAACAATGCGATTATTATTATTGTTGAACTCGCAGGGTTGATACTTGTGATTGCATCTTGTGTGCTGTTAACTCAGGGTACAAGAAAAATACCAGTGCAATACGCCAAGCGTGTTGTGGGCCGGAAAGTATACGGCGGCACAACACAGTATCTCCCGTTACGAGTGAATGCAGCCGGTGTTATGCCGATTATTTTCGCACAGTCAATCATGTTTATTCCAAGCACGATAGGTACTTTTTTCCCTGAGAACGAAACGGTTCAGTTTATGACAATGTGGTCGGCTGACTTTACCGGCGTTACATATTCAGTTGTTTTCTTCATCATATGTGTGTTCTTCACATTCTTCTACACCGCAATTGCGGTTAATCCAAAGGAGATGGCGGACACGATGAAGCGTCAGGGCGGTTTTATACCTGGTGTACGTCCCGGTAAGCAAACTGTAGAGTTTATAGACAATATTTTGACAAAAATTACACTGCCGGGCTCGTTGTTCCTGTCATTTGTGGCCATACTTCCGGCAATTATTGCAAGAATGGGTGTAACACCAGGTTTTGCGCTCTTTTACGGAGGAACAAGTCTGTTGATTATTGTGGGTGTTGCCCTTGATACACTACAGCAAATTGAAAGTCACCTGATGATGCGTCATTACGATGGCTTTATGAAATCAGGTAAAATTAAAGGGCGACGAAGGGCTTAATGATTTATCTGAAGAGTGAATCCGAAATAGACAAGATGCGTGAAGCTGCACAGCTTGTCTCGAGAACACTCGCCGAAGTAGGTAAAGCGCTTGAACCCGGAGTTGAAACCGGGAAGCTGGACAGAATTGCAGAAGAGTACATAAGTAAATATAATGCAAGACCTGCCTTTAAAGGATACGGTGGAAGTAAAAATCCATTTCCTGCAACACTATGCATCTCTGTAAATGAAGAGGTTGTGCACGGAATTCCAGGGAAACGTGTTTTGAAAGAAGGTGACATTGTATCAGTGGACTGCGGCGTAGAATTGAATGGATATTTTGGCGACCACGCCTATACGTTTGTAGCCGGTGAGACTGATGATGAAACAATGCGTCTGTTAAAAACCACGCTTGAGTCTCTTTATGTTGGGATTGATCAGGCGGTGCACGGAAACAGTGTGGGTGATATCGGTTCTGCAATACAGAAACATTGTGAATCTGAAAATTTTGGAGTGGTACGTGATCTTGTGGGCCATGGAATTGGCAAAAGCATGCACGAAGATCCATCCGTACCCAACTATGGCCGACCCGGTAAAGGTGAAAGGCTGAGAACAGGTATGGGTCTTGCCATTGAACCAATGATTACTGCTGGCACCTGGAAAGTGAATACACTGAAGGATGGATGGACGATTGTAACGGCAGATGGATCTAATGCAGCACATTTTGAGCATGATATTATAGTTCGCGAAGGAAAAGCTGAAATTCTCAGTACATTTGATTATATTTCTGAGATAACAAAAAATGATAAATTATTGACTTCTTATGGCTAAGCAAGAGCCGATTAAGCAAGACGGAAAAATTATAGAAGCATTACCGAATGCTCAGTTCACAGTTGAGCTGGATAATGGCCACGAAATATTGGCTCACGTATCTGGTAAGATGAGGATGTACTACATTAAAATTTTGCCGGGAGATCGTGTGCAGGTTGAGATGTCTCCATATGATTTGACGAAAGGCAGAATTACATATCGTTATAAGTAATAATTGAAAAAAGGTTATTGAGATGAAAACAAAATCATCAGTTAAAAAGCGAAGTTCTGACGATAAAATCGTACGAAGAAAAGGACGTATTTACGTTATTAATAAGAAAAATCCACGACATAAGCAGCGTCAGGGATAATAAAAGACTGGATTATAGCTATGGCACGAATTGCTGGAATAGATTTACCGAAACAAAAAAGAGGAGTAATTGGCTTAACCTACATTTATGGTGTGGGTCCAACTGTATCGAAAGATATTTTGGATAAAGCCAAGATTGATCACGACAAAAAGGTTGTTGAGTGGTCTGATGAAGAAGTAGCATCGCTTCGAGAAATTATCGAAGAAGATTATAAAGTTGAGGGTGCACTCAGAACTGAAGTAAACGGAAATATCCGCCGTCTGATAGAGACCGGAAGTTACCGAGGGGTTCGTCACCGAAAAGGACTGCCTGTTCGTGGGCAGAGAACCCAAACCAATGCGCGCACCAGGAAAGGTAAGCGTCGTGCTATTGCCGGTAAAAAAGCGGCTCCAAAAAAATAATTTTATAAATCGTATAGATCATGGCTAAAAGACCAAGAAGATCTGCTGAAAAAGCAGGCGGAAAGCGTAAGAAAAAGAAACAAATCAGTGACCCTAACGGTATGGCTTTTATTAAGGCCACGTTTAATAACGTTCTCGTTAGTGTAACAGATTCAAACGGAAATGTACTGTCGTGGTCATCATCCGGTAAAGAGGGATTTAAAGGTTCCAGAAAAAATACGCCGTATGCCGCGCAGGTAAGTGCTGAAACTGCAGCAACAGCGGCTCATGAAATGGGCTTAAGAAAAGTAGAAGTTTTTGTGAAAGGTCCCGGATCCGGTCGTGAAGCGGCAATTCGTGCACTCGCAACCAGCGGTCTTGAAGTTACATCTATTAAAGACAGAACGCCGATTCCACATAATGGATGCCGCCCTCCCAAACGAAGAAGAGTTTAAACATATATTAGATTACAATGGCAAGATACAGAGGACCTAAACAAAAGATTGCAAGACGATTCCGGGAGCCAATTTTTGGCCCAAGCAGCGCTTTAGAGCGTAAGCCTTACGGCCCCGGGCAGCACGGCAGAAGCAGGTATTCCAGAAAATCGGAATATGCTGTTCAGCTCGATGAAAAACAGAAAGCAAAATATACGTACGGGATGCTCGAAAAGCAGTTTCGTAACTTATATGAGAAAGCCAACTCCAAAGAGGGTGTTACAGGTGATCTGCTTCTGCAATTCCTCGAAGCACGTCTTGACAACGTAGTGTATCGTCTCGGGTTTGCAAGAACTCGTAGCCAGGCTCGTCAGTTTGTAAGCCATAAACACATCGTTGTAAATGGTCAAATTCTGAATATTCCGTCTTACCACGTTAAGGCGGGTGATGTAATCACAATTCGGCCAAAATCACGGGATCTGGAGCTGATTAATGAAGCTTTAGGGAACAGCTCACCCGGTAAATACAAGTGGCTGGAAATTGATAAGAAGACGAAAACCGGAAAATATTTAAATGACCCGGTCAGAGAAGAGATACCAGAGAATATCAACACACAGTTGATTATCGAGCTCTACTCTAAATAATTTTATAACAGACCTAATCTATTATTTTATGAACAACTATAGTTTGCAAATGCCGGAATCTGTGGAGGTAGAACAGGATTCCGATAACTATGGAACTTTTATTCTGCAGCCGCTTGAAAGAGGTTTTGGAGTTACTATTGGTAACTCATTTCGAAGAGTTCTTCTCTCGTCATTACCAGGGCTCGCTATTACCGCTGTTAAGATCAACGGTGTAGACCATGAATATTCCAGCATAGAGGGAGTTAAAGAAGATGTTTATGAAATCATACTGAATTTAAAGCAGGTTCGCTTTAAGCAAGTTGAACAGAGCGGCGGTGTGATTAACCTGAGTGTTACAGAATCAGGCAGACTTACAGCAAAAGATATTGGAGATTCAACCGCAGATTTTGAGGTGTTAAATCCGGAATTGCTTATTGCTACTCTTTCTGAAGATGTACAGGTCGATATGGAATTGCGTATAGGGCGCGGAAGAGGGTACATACCCGCTGAAGAGATGGCATCTGATTATGACGATGACATCGCGCTTATGCCGATCGATGCAATTTTCACACCTATAAAGTCTGTTGACTTTGATGTTGAGAATGTGCGTGTTGGTCAGCGGACTGACTATGAGAAACTTGTTTTGAATGTGACTACAGACGGATCACTTAACGCAAAAGAGGCTCTTACAATAGCGGGAAAAATTCTCAAAGAACATATTGAGAAGTTTATTACCGAAAAAATTGAGGAGCCGTTTACTCAGGAAGAGGAAGAAGTTGATGCAGAAAAGCAGCGTATTGCAGGACTTCTTAAAACCAGCATCGAAGACCTGAATCTGAGTGTAAGAGCATATAACTGCCTTAAGTCTGCAAATATTAACACAATTGCAGAACTGGTATCACGCGATGAGCAGGATCTGCTTAAGTTCAGAAATTTTGGAAAAAAATCTCTGTCTGAGCTTGTAGAAGTAATTGAAGAGAAAAACCTGGAATTTGGCATGGATGTGTCCAAATTTCTTGATAAATAATTGAGGATATTTCGTTATGCGTCATTTAGTTAAAGGAAAAAAACTTGGCAGGAACACCTCTCACAGGGTAGCCACAATGAAGGCACTCTCCTGTAGTCTGATTAAACATAAGTCTATTCAGACCACAGTTGCGAAGGCAAAAGAACTTCGGAAGTATATTGAGCCTGTAATTACGAAAGCAAAAGAGGACACGAGCCACAACAGGCGCCAGGTATTCTCATCTCTTCAGGATAAATATGCAGTTACTATCTTGTTTGATGAAATTGCTCCTGAAGTTGGAGATCGGCCGGGTGGGTATACCCGCGTTCTAAAGCTTGGTTTTCGTTTAGGCGACAGTGCTGAAATGGCACTCATTGAGCTGGTTGATTTCAGTGATTACCAGCCCGAGAAGAAGTCTGCCAAGAAGAAGAAGACACGTCGTGCCGGTAAGTCTAATAAGCCCGACGCTGAGGAGACCTCTCCTGATACGAAAGAATCTAAAGCTAAAAAAGCTGAGCCTGAAACAGAAGAGAAAGATCTGGAAGTGAATGAAGCAGAAGAAGTGAAAGCAGAATCTTCTGAAGAAAAAAACGATACTGAAAACAGTGCTGAGGAGTCGAAAGCGGACGAATCAGATAAAGATGAGAAAAAGAAATAAAATTAATTAAAGAATAATTTGGCATCTCAGTCAGATTATTCTTAGATTGTAAATCTGCGACGGATACGATGAGATGTATTGGTTGTGG
>CAZXYQ010000068.1:0-14901 GCA_964644975.1 uncultured Rhodohalobacter sp. | reverse complement strand
CTGTGACGACACCTGTGATTGTAACCCTATCCTGTGCGATAGAATCTGCAAATCCCAACCCAACAATTAGAAGAATAGCGACGCAAAATTGCATTGCAATCTTCAACTGTTTGGTGCAGGCTGATCGTAGTAGTGGAAATGTAACTTTCCGTAGCCTAATGTTGTTCATAGTTTCCTGCTGTTTTGTTATTGGTGGTTATGATTGTCCAATTCTTTTGTGATTTTATTGGACTCCTTATCTAATTATTAAAGCTTCACACAATAACATATGAAAGCCCTTCCATATTTAAAAGTATTTACAAAGTTGTTATACAATATGAGTCAAGGTAACAGGAAAGGTGATTATGCCCATTTTCTGTTTTACATTCTCTAACTTAAAAACCACATTTAATGGCTTTCTATCAAAGATTTAACGGGATTCAGTTGCATTGCAGATGTGATCCCGGAAGCGAAATAATGTAACCGCTTACATTAACCTGATATTATGAAATTATTTTTTTAATACTTTTTTTCTCCGATCTGCTCAGATTTTGAGAATGAGCTTATTTAAGCGTTTAAATGACACTTATATCGAATTTTAACTCTTCTTGTTTTAAGGTTTTACTGCAGAATTCAGTTCTATTGATAAATCATGAACGCAGCAGTTCACCTGAGAAAAAAGATCTTTTAGTCAGATTGTGGTTAGATACATTACACGCCCATACCCGTACGCAGCCATGGCAAAAAAGACTTCTTTAATTCATTATGCTTACGCTGCGCGTTCAAAAGGTAAGTCCCTTATTGTGGGGTAAAATGAATTACGCCGGAGCTGAGTACAATAAGAGTTAACCTGAAAAACCATTGCTATATACTCAAATATAGTGTTTACTCTGAATTGCCCCTTTTTGCCGCAGGCAAATACTCGGAGAAAATAAACTACCTCGGGGCAGAGCCCACAAGGTATTGAGCTGATTTCAATTTATTACTCTTTCCGACCCAGAGGGTCGGGGAATTAGACCACTTATGAATTAAACCACTTAATAATCAGCTTTCCCGCACTTCGGAAGCCTTAAATGATGAACTGCCTTCAATTTCAGTCAGACTTTCATCATTCGCTGGTGAAAGTGATTTTTTGCCGGTCCATTGATCTTCTACAATTAAAGCAATTGGGCCTACCAAAAAGAGTGCATAGAAAGGTGCATATACAAATTCATTTAGTCTCAAAATCATCTCAAAAAATGCGATAATCAGAACGACGACATTTTGTCCTGTACGACTCTTTACCGTTGTTTTTGGATCTGTCAACATAAAGAGAGCAAAGAGCTGGTACATTGGGCCGGTTAAAGGCGCAACTTCAGCAAGAAACAGATCTCCCGTATACACGCTTCGTACCCACGCAAAAGCTACAAAAGCAAGAATATAGGTCAAGGCAATATTCAACCGATTGATTTTCCAGAGCGACACCAGGCCAATCATCCAGATAATGAACATCGCCCACATATTGTTGCCCCATTGGATACTCAGTACGGCCGCACTGTCAGAGGCGATTATGATGATGGCCACGACTCCAAAATTTGTTGGATTCCAGATGTGCCGGCCTTTATATCTGAGAACATATTTTGAGGCGATTGAAATGGCTGCACACAGTGCAAACGGCCACAATAAGGGCGAACGAACCAAAATACCGGCACTGATACCGGAGACATAGGCGCTGCTCAAATTCCTGAACTTTCCGGTAACTATCCTGTGGAGAATAAGCTCAGTAATAACGGCAATGGAGATAGCCGTCAGAAGTTTATTAAAACTGTCGAGAATGCCGAAAGAGATGTGAGCAGCAAGGAGAATTCCCGTAATCAGTAGAGGAGCAAAATATTGTTTAGGAACAGAAAACCCTTTCTCGAGGCCTAAGATTGTAGCAACTTTGTTCATAACCTGAGTTTATTTCTTGAATTATGAACGTAAAAGTCCCCCTTAGAAAAGGGCTCCTCTTTTATCCCGCGCGAGCTGGTGCTTTTCCAGTCCCGACTATCGGGGCGAGAGTGAGGGGGTTGTTCATCAGAATGTGGAAAAATCGATGGACACTTCTCTCCCCGAAAGCATTCGGGGCCCCTTATTAGGGGAGACTTATTACCAAATAATTGAAGTAAATTATTAAACGAAGCAAAGTTCATACGTCTGTCGGTTCTGTAATCGTATGCAGGAGATTAATGTCAGGTGAGACCAGTTCTTGAACAACCCCGGACGGCCAGCGAATTACAATCTTATCAACCACATCGCTTTCCCCCAAACCAAAGTGTAACGGCCGCTGACTCTGAGAACTGAAGGCATCACCGCCAGCTACAACCATTTTTTTCTGCTTACCACTCCAGTGTAGAGTCACGGAAGCCCCAATCGCACTTTTGTTACTCTTTGTGCCCTTAAGCCTGAACCCTACCCAATTATTTTTCCCGGACTGTTGGTTTCTGTAAATCTTCACCGGCCCGTTTTGATTCGCCACAATCAGGTCGAGCGAGCCGTTGTTGTCAATATCAACATACGCAATGGATCGGCTGTCCAGGTTAAGCGCCCCGCCCACTGCTGCAGAAACTTCGCGAAATCGTCCGGCACCATCGTTCATCCAGATTTTGTTCGTCTGATAACCCGAAAAGGTACGGCCGTTCATAGCGGGCCAGTTGTTAGCATCTATAATCACGTTCCGGTTTCCCCCCACTACTTTAGCGTAATCGTACCAGTAGTCCGTATCCGGTTCGTCCGAAACAAACCCGTTGGCCACGTAGAGGTCCAGGTTGCCGTTGTTGTTCAGATCGATAAACTGACCGCCGTACCCCCACTGGCCAATATCCACGCCCATATTTCCGGCCAGGTTCCTGAACCTGAGTTGCTCGGGTGTGGATCGTCGGGAAGGAACCCAAAGGTTATTTCCCTGCATCAGCACGCCTGCTTCTGATATGTTTGTGATATATACAGAGAGCTGTCCCTGGTTCATCACATCGCCAAACGCCACGCTCATGCCGCTCTTTGGCACAAAACCCATTCCGGCACTTTCACCGGTATTTATGAAACCGCTTCCTTCCATATTGATAAACAGTTCGTCTACTCCATAATCATTCGCCAGAACGATATCGGGATAGCCTGACTCGTTCAGATCCGCAGCGGCTGCGGCCAGCGTCCAGCGGCGCGTATCCAGTCCGAGCTCTTCTGTTCTGTCAACAAAGGTGCCGTCTCCCATGTTTTCAAACAGGTAGTTCCGCCCACCGTTTGTGGCATATTCGTAACTGTCGGGCATAATGCGGGTTGTGGCCAAATTCCAAAAATTTACATCTTCGTGATAGTAGCCGCCGATGAAAAGATCGAGATAGCCGTTGTTGTTGTAATCAAGCCAAACCGCACTGTTTGCATTTACCCACTCTGGAAGTCCCGCCTCATCGGTAATCCTCGTAAATCCTGTGCCCTCATTATTGATGTAGAGCTCGGGTCTCCCCCATTTATAGACAAATAGATCTTCGTAGCCATTATTGTTTATATCGCCCCATATCGCCCCCATCGACACGCCTGTCCCCTCTTTATTCAGATCAGCTATACCTAACTCTTCTGCCACATCCCGGAATGTGCCATCACCCATATTCATGTAGAGAGCATTTGAAGTTCCATACTCGCTGTTTGTAAGATAAAAATCGTGCATTCCGTTATTATTGAAATCAACAACGGATACTGACGCTCCTACAGAAGCAATCTGCGGATTGATGTGCTCAATTTTTGGATCAAGCTGTGGCCTTGTGTGAGTAAACTGGACCCCAAGTTCTTCTGAGACCTCTTCCAGGAAAAAACCGTATCGCTCGATGACTTCACTGCGATCACCAAAAGTATGGTCGTGGAGATATGAGTCTATCTGCTTGAGCACAGTCGGCACAGCAAACAGCCCAGCGAAAAAGAGAATAAGCCCAATCTGTATTATTGTAGATCGTTTCATCTAACCTGCATTATTCACAAATATTAGTTGATTTGTTTTTTCACTTTGTACATCAGAAAGTTACATCAAACATAAATTAAAATTTTATTCAACGTATTGTCAGACCCTGCGAATTTTGACTGTGGACTGCGTTATCTCAAAAATGGTTTGCTCAACAGACCGCCGGATGGCGGACGTTTCCGCCACCATTTCCGAGACGCATTGTACACAACCAAATTTCTTGGTGAATAATGCAGGCTAAACACTGTTTTATTCAAACTGCAGGGCTGACCGGAATGATTCTGGTGTTACAAACCGGGTGTGAAAGTTAACCCAATCATCGCGATGACGCTGATACACAGGATCATCAAGTAACTGGCTGCCGCCGATATAATCGTAATCCGTTTGTCCGTGATACGGAAGCGGCGTGACCGTTTTGGATGCCTCTGTGTTGTAATCGCCGTCTTTCACCCAGCCATCAGACACAAACACATAGCTTCTTTTGTATCCCGGCGGCGGTTCAGAGATCGCTTCGTATTCAAGCAGAATTTCATCCCCGGCGTTCATAATAACATAGCGATCATCGATCTCGGATAAAAGTTCGGTTACGTCACCAAACCTCGTGTGATACCCTATTAGATCTCTCCAACGCTGGTTTGTGCTCGAAATTTCATCATATACCGGCAATTTGGGCGAAACACCATCAGCCCTGGTCCATTCAGAATAACCTCGGTAGCGAAGATCCATTGTTGTAGCCTGAAGTTCCGTTTCTGTAATTTGATCATCCGATACTGATTCTGCCCACTGAATGGCATCCCAATAAATTTCGGATGTTGTGTGCAGTCGTATCCTCCGGTTATCAGAATCAGGAAAAATGTCGTTTAGTTCCAGCAGTATGGTCTTGGTTTTACCGGCCGGCACTCCGTAATTCTCATGCAGTATCTGCCACCCACCGACACCATCAGATATCTCAACCCGCAAACCGGATGGCGGAGAATGATCTCCCTGACTTAGTGCAAGGTTTATTGAGCTGTCGGTTGGCCGCAGCCAGCCTGTGGCGATCAGGTAGAGATCCTTGTCCACGGGCGGTTCTTCACCAAGGTCGATCTCAATGTAGTGCTCTTCCACCAGTCCCTGGTAGCTCGTTTTTCGGAAAGGCTTCAGGTAGTTTTGGTCCAGTTTCTGCACGATATCAGTAACATTTTTGCCTGTTTGATCCAGAACTTTTGCAACGGGCCGGGGTTCCGTCATTGCCCTCGTAGAGAGATCCGGAGCCGGAAATACAAATCGCTCATCAATAAAAATTTCTGAGCCTTCGGGATGATCTACCGCCACCAGGTTTACGTAATCAAAAAAGTGGGTTTCCCAAAGTTCTGCTGTAATTCGGATATCATAAAGACCGTTCACCGGATTGAGCTGGTTTCCGGGAATCCGTACGCGGTCCAGTGTCTGAATCACGCCGGCGGTTTCCTGCGCGTTGATTCGCAGCCCGAGCGGTGAGCGCCATAAAATATCGGTTATGAAGTGAATCTCATCTCCATCATTTGTAAACAGCCAGGGACAGGATCCTTTCAAAATCTGCTCGTTAAAAATAGTTGATCCCATTCCCAGCTCGGCAAATTCTGCCTGTACAGACCCGTTAGGCCAGATGATACGGAGCATTTCAGCCTCATCATGAGTCCCCAAACCGAAGTGAACAATGGGTGAGCTGATGAGCTGCTTCTGATAAAGCAGGCCTGTTCGGATCTCCATCTCACCGCCAATGCCAAACGAATTTATTCTTTGATCGCCCTCCAGGCCTGAAGCTCTGGCGCGTATTGATCGGGCAGAGTAGTTTTTCGTGCCGCTGTTCATCAACTGATAGACGGTGCCGTCCGGCATCAGCCCGAGAAGATCGAGCCGGTCGTTTCCGTCGATATCAAAAATGGAATAGAGTCCGCCGGGCAACGATTGATCTGAACGTGTAAATTGAAACTCGCTGTCGCTCAGCCAAATTATTGTCTCTTCATCGGTAGAGAGTATAATGTCGAGACTTCCGTTATTGTCAATATCTGCCGAAAAGAGTGACAGCCCTCCGGCATTTGCTGAAATATCGTCTCCCTCAAAACGGATGAGCGTTTGATTTTCCCATTCATCGCGACCGCTATTATAATAGAGGCGGGATATTTCATCATTACCGCGCTGCAGAATAATATCAAAGAGTCCGTTTGCATCAATGTCACTAATCGCAATCGCGTTGATATTTTCATTCAGGGGCAGACTCTCCAGCTTGTTGAACACTCCGTTTCTCATATTTCTGTACATCACCAGTGTGCCCTCTTTCGTAAGGAAAAGAGCATCTGCTGCCCCGTCTCCATCAAGATCGGCCCACCTGAAATCGACCACCCCGGAAACCTCATCAAAAAGATTCAGTTGAGTAAACGTGCCGTCTGTATTATTTCGCAACGCGATGGGTGATCCATCAACCGGTGCAAGAACCAGGTCCAGATCACCATCTAAATCTACATCTGCCGGCCATACTCCCGTGTAATTTCCATTTACGACAGATGAAGAGAGAGAGAGTCCGGACGTTATATCGGTAAACGTTTCATCATCGTTATGCTCGTACAACCGGAAACCATCGCTGCCTGCCATGGCAATGTCGTTCCTGAAATTGTAATTGTAGTCAACTTCGGCAATGGCTGCCAAAGGCAAAAGATCGGACGTATCGCCCGGAAACGTCAAAGCTGTATTCTCATCAATCAACAGGCTTCCATCCGCAATATAAACAGGGAACGGGGGCAGCTCCTCTAAAAGAGTAACCGATTTTACGTGTGCTGCTTTTTCAATGAGCTCATCTGTTTCGCGGGATGAGAATGATATCTCTACATCCGGCTCAGCAGCGCGAAAATCGGGCATGGGAAGTACTAAAAACCGATGAATAAGAAATCCAACTTCGTTGGGCTCTAATTTAATTTCCCGCAGATCCTGCTGAAATGCGGCTGTCGGTTCCACAGCATTTCTAAGAAATGTAAGTTCAAAATTCAGTTCTGAAAAATCCCGCTCTTCTGTAGCTTCACCTACAATTTCATACTGTTCTATAGCTTCATTGCCCCAGAGGTAGCTGAATTCCCCCAGCGTTTCAATAGCTGAACGGAGAAGCGGGCCTAACTGCTCTTTCGCTGCTAAACGGGCAACCTCAAAAAGCACGGCCTGGTTTTCGGGAAGCTGGTTTTTGAGCTGCTCAATTCTCTCAACTATCTCATCGGCATTTGCAACATCATCCTGACGCTCCAGCTCTTCAATGAGTGAAAATTGAATTTTAATGTGATTGGGATCATTTTCGAGTGCACTCCTCAAATACTCTACGCCACTATCCACGTTTCCCCGCCGGCTTTCAAAAAGCCCGGATAAGAAGAGAATTTCAGGATGGTTTGGAACAATCTCCCTCGCCTGACGAAACCGTTCATCGGCAAGTTCAAAATTTCCCTGACGCATTGCGTAGACTCCCAGATTGGCCCAGGCGGCAGGCTCATTCGGATATGCTCTTGCCACATCGTTCATTTTATTAAAGGCAAATCGCGCTTCCTGGGTCTGGCTTGCCCCCAAACTAACGTAGAAATCGGACACTGCCTGCTGATATTGATCTGAGTCCGTCGAAATGTCTTCCGGTTCAGAACTGCAGCCAAAAATAATAAGATGAGCTGTAATGAGTATGAGAACAGATAAAACCTTTTTCATATAGGGAACTTCAACTATAATTTTTTTGAGATGTTCTGCCCTGCAGCGGAAAGTTTAAAAAAAAATTGATTGAGATATCTGCCTCAGAGCAATCTCTTTCACACAGGGATCCAACCATTCATATAAATTTTAGGGTTGTATACTACAAAATGATTTTAAAAAATTATACTGCCTGATCATTTTATTTTGAATAGCTCCAGAACCCGAATTTCAGGGTACAAACGTTTTGGGGCAAATTTTATTGAGAGTTACAGTTGCGTGTTTTTTGTCGTTATCGGACAATCAGTTATCAATCAATTAATTAATTAAACCACCCCTGGAAAGAGTAGTCTTATTTTATCAACTTTAAAAACACAAAAATAAGAATAAGTAACCTGCCGCTGTTTCATTTCGGAATTACATTGCGGGGGCAGCAATCCCCGCAACTGGTAGAGACCAAGCACGCTTGAAGCGCCCCTTAATCAAACACGGGTTCCTGCGAAGCAAGTACTTTATTTAAGTATCGGAGATCAGGCAAAATCGTCTGTTTTGCTTTTAAATATTCTGAGTTCAACAAAGAAGTGCTTAAACACGATATGATAATAATAAGCTCTCGCAATAGTTACCAAAAACATTATGCATTCGGAGGTTTGAACTTCATAGCTGAAGCACCATCTTTCTCTACATGCTTCATATACTTCTCGTCATCAAACTTATATAGAAACGCTCCTTTCTTCGAATATTTCTTCTGTTTTTCATTGGTTTTTTCGAGTACATCCATGGATAACATTCTTCTTCGAAAATTCCGTTTATCAAACTCAGTCTCATAAATCACTTCGTAGAGCTGCTGAAGTTCCGGAAGCGTAAATTTTTCCGGTAGAAGTTCAAAACCAACGGGCTGACTTGAGGCTTTGTAACGCAGCCGGGCTTTAGCCGCCTCCACCATTTTTTTGTGATCAAAAATTAATTCAGGTAAATCATTAATTGGGAACCACTGTGCATTATAATCACTGAGTAATTCTTCATCGTGCTTGTGGATGTTGATCAGGGCGTAATAAGCAATTGAAACGGTTCGTTCTACAGGATCTCTGTCCACTTCACCAAATCCCTTCAGCTGTTCAAGGTAGATGTTTTTTAATCCCGTTAGTTTTTGAAGAATTCGGTAAGCTGCTTCATCCAGGCTTTCATTTATATCCAAAAACCCTCCCATCAAAGACCAGTTCCCTTTTTCAGGTTCAAAATCTCTTTTAATCAGAAGTAGCTTAAGGTCTTCGCGGTCGAACCCAAAGATTATACAGTCGAGCGCAACTAAGATACGATCGTAATCTTCATATTGATTTTCAGGCATTGTAACTATTTTTCTTGATGGTTGTTTTCATATTATAATAATACTAAATACGGTTTAACAAAATGCAGATCACGAATGCAACTCAATTTGTCCGAACATTATATTTTTCTTTAGTAAAAGAAGTTATTCAGTAGAAAAAGAATACATAATTGTTGATTTGTACGTTTCATCCGGCTGCAGAATTGTTGATGGGAAAGCCGGTTCATTCGGTGAGTTGGGGAAATGCTGTGGTTCAAGACAGAGTCCTGAATACTGTTCATATGGTGTGCCATCCGGTCCCGCGAGAGTACCATCCAAAAAATTACCTGAATAGAATTGAATTCCAGGCTCGTTCGTAAAGACCGACATTTTTCTTCCGCTTTGAGAATCCACCAGCTCAGCAGCTAATTTCACTGAGTTGTCAAAATCCGATATCACAAAGTTGTGATCGTACCCGCCCTCAACACTACCTATTTCGTCTCCAATACGTTTATAGTCGGTAAAATCAAATGGGGTGTCTTCTACCGGGGCGATATCTCCTGTGGGGATAAGTTGCTCATTCACAGGTGTAAAGCGATCAGCATGCAGTTTTAAGCTGTGATCTAAAATAGTCTTTGAAAGATCACCCGAAAGATTAAAATAGCTGTGGGCGGTAAGGTTTACCGGGGTTGGTCGGTCCGTTTCCGCCACAAAATCTAATCTGAGTTCATTATCATCCGTCAGCCTGTAGGTTGCGGTAACATTCAGGTTTCCGGGGTATCCCTCCTCGCCATCTTCACTCAGATACGAAAGCTTCAGAGTCTGTTCATTCACCAATTCAGCGTCCCACAGCACTTTATCAAATCCCCGTTCTCCTCCGTGCAGATGATTATCACCATCGTTGGCAGCCAGTCGATAGGTTGCGCCATCTAATTCAAAGCGCCCCCCTTCTATTCGATTTCCATAGCGGCCGATTAAAGCGCCAAAATAGGGGTGTTCCCCCATATAGTCGTCCAGATTATCAAATCCGAGAACAATATTTTCAAACGTTCCGTCTCGGTCCGGCACCCTCAGCGAAGTAATGATTCCCCCAAAATTTGTAATCTTAACTTCGATCCCGTTTCTGTTCGTTAATGTAAACTGTGCGACGTCACTACCATCATCAAGCTGACCAAAAAGCTCTGTTGCGTTATCCATACCTTCGTTATTATTGTTTTCATTGCAGCCTGTAATTAAACCTGTAAATATCAAACTTCCAGTTATTATCAGTCCTGTAAAAATAGTTTTTGTGAAAGAATACTGAATCATCCGATCTGTTCTGTTTTAGTTATAGAATTATGATTTCAGAATTCTCCAGAGAGCAGTATCTATATTGGTGGAACCTCTGCAATGGTTTTTTGATATTCTAAGCCGATATAACGGTTGACTCCACATAAAGCGTATATATTACAATTAATACCTATTTGTATCAATATAAACAAGTTGTTGATAAATACTTTTTACGACTATCAAATGCTTTTTGGTTACAAGTGGAAAAGGCTCTGTATTCACGCTGAGATTTGCTGATGTACACGCTGTGTTTAGCAAAGAGTATTTTGCATAAAAAGCTTAAAATCTCTGCGAAAATCAACGGGAATAGAACATACTTATTTGAATTTTTAATATAGGTCATGAATTCGTGATAAAAATATTGGTTAATTCGAAATATGTTTTTTATTTAACTCCATACGTAAATGGAACTTCAACAAGCTATCGGGAACAGATCATAAGTGGCTACAAAAAACGAACGTTTTGCAACTAAATGGGGCCTCATTCTCAGCGTTTTGGGAATTGCGGTTGGCACGGGTAATATTTGGCGGTTTCCTCGAATTGCAGCACAGCAGGGAGGTGATGACGGCGCCGGGGCGTTCCTCATCGCGTGGATTACATTTCTGTTTATATGGTCTGTTCCGCTGATCATTGCAGAATATGGAATTGGCCGTCATGGAAGAAAAGGGATAGTTGGATCCTACATTAAATTAGCAGGTGAGAAATTTGCCTGGATGGGTTCGTTTATCGGCTTTGTTGCTACCGCCATCATGTTTTACTACAGCGTAGTGGCCGGCTGGTGCCTCTACTATCTTATTGAATCCATATTTTTTGCCCTTCCTGAAAATCTTGACCAGGCAGATGCCGTCTGGACCGGTTTCCAGGGATCTATGCTGCCATCCGTCTTTCACGGTTTAATAATGATTTGCGGCGCGCTTATTGTCATTAAAGGAATAAGCAGTATCGAAAAAATTAATAAAATACTGGTCCCATCACTGCTTGTTGTATTGATTATTGCGCTGGTTAGGGCACTCACGCTGCCCGGAAGCGGCGCGGGCCTTACCTATCTTTTCACGCCCGACTGGTCTACCCTTACGCAGCCCAGACTGTGGCTGGAAGCTCTCACCCAAAATGCATGGGATACCGGAGCCGCATGGGGACTCATCCTCACCTACGGCGCCTACATGAAAAAAGGCGACGATATTACAATAACGGCGCTTCAAACCGGTATTGGCAATAACATTGTTTCGCTTGTAGCCGCAATGATCATCTTCTCAACGGTATTCGGTACGCTGGGCAGCCAGATGAGCAACGGAGAAATTCTTAACGTCATGCAAACATCCGGACCTGCCGGCACCGGGTTAACCTTTATGTGGATGCCTCAACTGTTTGAAGCGATGCCGGGCGGACAGATTTTTGCAATCCTCTTTTTCCTTGCGCTTACCTTTGCTGCCTTCAGCTCTCTTATCTCTATGATTGAGCTGGCAACAAAAGTATTTGTTGATATGGGCATCACAAGAAAGCGGGCTGCCATTGCGGTTTGCAGCACCGGATTCCTCTTCGGTCTCCCATCTGCAATTAACCTTGAGTTTTTTGCAAACCAGGATTTTGTCTGGGGTGTGGGACTGATGGTTTCCGGCGGTTTCATCTCCTTTGCCGTTATCTCCTTTGGAGCTGACAAGTTCCGCAAAACTCTCGTTAATACTGACGAGAGTAAAGTTCATCTTGGAAAATGGTGGACCGCAATCATCAAGTACGTCATTCCGGTTGAGGTGATAACTCTCCTTGCCTGGTGGATCTACCTGAGTGCGGCCGTTTATGCACCCGATACCTGGTACAATCCGCTGAGCACGTTTTCTGTAGCCACAGTTTTAGTTCAGTGGGGCATTATGATGGGGCTGTTCAAGTATTACAACAATAAAATTGCCGACAAAACCTTGCGAAATTAATGATGACCTATGCGATGATCAGGGATAGATTAGCCGAAAAGAAAACCTGGGTATCTGATTCTTTCTCCGTAAATGTTTATAGAGGCCGTTTTTTAAAATGGCTCTGCCCGGCTAATTTCTAGAGTGACTTGGGGTTATGCACTTTAGTTTATCTGAATTAAAGTTGCTAATCGTAACTTTATAGAGTCCACCTTTAAGATTATCATAGATGTCAATCCAAATAACAATGTGACACTTGTTTTCTTAAAATCGCTGTAGAATAACCTGGCAATGCAGAATAAATTCATGATTCATGGATGACTCATCCGATGACTGTCTTGGGATAGCTCACCGTTGACACGTCACAAAAAAGGATTGCGCATCAGAATGTTGAAAATTCCGGTGTAAAACCTCTCTTCGGAAATGCAAGATTTCTTTTGTGATAATTGAAAAAGATTTTCAATCGAACTAAAGTTTTAAGTAGTTTCAAAAATCATTCAATGATATGTAACTACTGATACTGTTTACTCATGCAAACAAATCTATTTGATACCGGAAATTCATCTCCCAATTTTAAGATTACGGATGACCCCTTCTATTTTGATGCAAAATATGGCTTAAATCAAGAGATTAGAGGCCATTTAGGTGCGATTTACCCAGAAACATTCAAAGGTAATAAAACCACGATTACACACCTGGAGCGACTCTGCGCGAAATATCCCATGATACCCTACTTTAAGAACTTTCTGGGTATAACGTATAAAGCCGCCGGTTGGAAGTCTAAAGCGGAAGAAATTTTCAAATGGACTTTAAAAACGCATCCGGAATTTCTTTACGCAAGAATCAACAGGGCTGTTATTTATCTGGAAAAAGGTCAGGAGAAAAAAGTCCCTCACTTATTGGGGAAAACATTTAACCTGGCAGAGCTCTATCCCGAAAGAGAAGAATTTCATGAAAATGAAGTATTGAGTTACCATCAGGTTTCTATATCTTATTTTTTGGCTATTAATGATTTTGAAAGTGCTGAGAATAGAATGGAAAAGATGAACGAAATTAACCCTGAATCACCATTAACTCTTGAAGCCCGCCAGGAAATTATGATGCATAATATGGAAACAAATCCTCTCAGATTCGCAGCAGATCGGGCTAAGAAAATCTCAGTTCCAAATCGCGGATACCGAAAAGAGACCCAAACTGATCAAAAACCAAAATTCACTCATCCTGAGATTGAACAGCTATATCAGTTTGGTTTTGATATTCCTGAAGAGGTTATCCTGGAATTACTTGAGCTCCCCCATGAATCACTTATAGATGACCTTGAAAAGGTGATCGATGATGCTATTAACCGTTTCGAATATTTTAAAGATGAAGTGGATCAAAACGGGTGGGATGATTCGAAGTATAATTTTTCACTTCATGCCATATTTCTTCTCGCAGAGTTGGGTAGTGAAAAATCTTTGGAGGCCATCTTCGAACTACTTCGCCAGGGAGACCAATTTCTTGATTTCTGGTATAGTTTTGATCTTGAGATCTATGTAAGATTCCCAATTGCAAAACTGGCCATTAATAACACAGATGCGCTGAAAGAATTTGTAGAAGAGCCAAATAACTGTGCTGCGGCTAGAAACATACCTGTTTCCGCTCTGGATATAATCGGTTCCATCGATCCCGATTGCAGAGATAAGGTATCTGAGATTTTTAAAGAACTTCTCCAGTTTCATCTTGATCGGCTGGATGATACAACCGTCATTGATTCCGAGTTATTAAGCTTCCTGGTCTGGAGCTGCATAGACATCGGCGAAGTAAACCTCCTGCCCCTGATTAAACCGTTATATGAACGAAATTTAATTCATGAATTGATGGTGGGAACCTATAATGATGTCGCCAAAAGCATCAAGGAAACAACGCCATATTATGAGAGTTTCTATTACTCCATAATGGACCACTATGAACATCTTGAGAGCGTTTACACAGGAGTTCGGGGTCAGTTTGCCAATGACAGCAATATATTTGATGACCAATTATTTGAGTCACTTTTTCTCAGTTCGAAGATTAACTCCCCTATCGAATTTGATGAAGATGATGATGATTGGTTTGATTTTGATGATAGAAAACCTTTTTTACCTGAAAAAAATCCGCACAAAGATATTGGGAGAAATGACCCTTGCCCCTGTGGCAGCGGCAAGAAATATAAGAGATGTTGTTTGTGAGGTGCTGAGGATGAACCGTGTAGTAAGAAGTCCCGCAATGTCTTTTAATAAGGTCCTAAAATCCGCAAGGATTTCACTTGCATAAGATAGCACAATAGCAGCACCCTTTTTCTTGAATTTGATGGGAGTCACTACAGACTTCGTTGATTTCGTACTGTGTTTTGCTTCATTTTCACCGCTGTTGAATGAGAAATGAGGTGTATCTCACCGTACTTTCTCTCGCATTGATACACCTCTCCCACAGATTTAGATGAAGAGCTTGAATCGGTAGAGACGGCGAGGCGTTTTGCTACTCCAGCAGCAGCTCGTAGTCCTTATCGGTATAGAGTTTGAGGATGTTACGACGCCCCGAACGGATCCACTTGGCGGGTACGGTTATGAAGCGGAAGATAAATTTCTTCAGCCGGTAGGTAGGCTTCAGCCAGGCGATGTGCTGGGAGTACAGCCTAATGATGTAGCGGTAGAAGTTCGCAATGACCGCCATGATGATCATAAATGCGGTATTCTCCGACAGGAACGAGC
>CAZXYQ010000067.1:0-14974 GCA_964644975.1 uncultured Rhodohalobacter sp. | reverse complement strand
GATCTCCCATCTGCGCCACGGGGAAAGATTATCATTGGGCAGGAATCACAAATCGAACGAGAATGGGAGATGCCGTAGCGGGGTGCGAAATAGATCAGCAATTCTTTACTGGCAGTCTCACCGTGAACCTCGCACCACCCTCATCTGCGTTTTCAGCTTCTATGGTTCCTCCGTGCTGATTTACAATCTCCTTTGAAATGGAGAGGCCAAGGCCGAGACCGAATTTTTTACCGGTTTTTTTGGTGGTGTAATTGGGTTCAAAGATTTTCTCCAAAATCTCTTCCTCAATGCCAGGGCCGTCATCGCGAATTGAAACCCAGACTTCTTCCTCCGTGCTTCCGCAGCGAATGTCGAGCCCACCGGCTTTTCCCATCACATCGGATGCGTTCAGGACAATATTGGTCCATACCTGGTTCAGACCCGCTGCATCCGCGTGGATTTTCGGGATTTCCGGAAGGTCGGTATAAATATCGTAAAACTTGATCCGATTGCTGGTCAGTTGCAGTGTGTCGTGGATTCCCTCCCGAATATCGATCCACTCATATTGATCTTCGGTATCGGAGCGGCTGTAGCTTTTCAGTGACTTCACCAGACCGGCGATTCGCTCACCGGCAGATTCGATATTTTGAAACATCTTACCAAATTCGAACTGATCGAGGTAGAAGGGGAGTTTATTGGAATCCTTATCATTGATCTTTTTTAATTTCTGTATGAGTTCTGGCTGCATTTGCGCCATCAGCCGGATCTGTGAGTTTTGGGCATCGGGAAACTCTTCTTTTAAGATGTTAGATCGTTTGCGTATGGTGCTGGTATCAGGAAAACCCGCCATCTTACCCATCTCAAAAAAACTTATTTCGTCGTATTTATCTGAATTACCATCCTCATAAAACCGGACCATAAATTTCCGCATTTGATGCTCCAGCGTATCTGTAGATCTTAACAGCGCCGCCGTTGGGTTATTTACTTCGTGAGCAAATCCTGCCACAAGCTGACCCAGGGTCGCTAGTTTTTCCTGGTGGACCAATTTGTTTTGGGCCTCTTGAAGGTCGCGATAGGCCTGTTTGAGGTCATTGCGTTCATCTTTGAGTTTGTCATTTGCAGAATTGAGCTTCATCTGCAGCATAATATTTTGTCTGAATCGCTCCAGTAAGTTGGCAAGAATCAGTTCATCCAGATATCGTCCCATCTGAGGATGGTTCTCGATAAGGTTATCTACATCCAATTTTGGGATTCGAAGAAACCGGCATTTTTCAATAGTCTTCGCAGTGGTAAGAGAAGGGTGTCCTGTGGTAAATGCTGCAATACCAATAAGAGCACCGGATTTCAACTCTGTGATCGGGAAGTCCAGCTCTGTATGAGGTTTCTTTTTATAGAGCTGAACGGTTCCTTCCAGCAGGATATAGATATTGTTGAGCTGATCACCTTCGTGAAAAAGCGTAATATCGCTATCAAGGTTAAACAAGTAGTTTTCTGATGGCCCCTCCTCATTCAGCACTCTTTGCAGCATCCGTGTAACGGAAGAGCGGTCATAAAGCCATTGAGATCCCAATCTGAACTTCATATTCTAGCCATTTAACTTTTCATTTTCTTTAAATCTACTGATCTGTCAGTCCGCCACTTGTCCTTAAGTGTTCTGCAATCTTCTCCGTATCCAGAATTTGCATGTAGGGAAGCGGATTTTTGATGTGCTTGATTACGAAGTCAGTTAGCAGATTTCGCGTGATTTTTACCAGCTCTGCTTTCTCCCATGGTTTTGCAATATAGTGTTTCAAGTCGGCATCGTTCACCGCTTTAACGGTCTCTTCAAGCCCGGCCTGACCGGTGATCAGTACTTTCTTTGTAGGTTTTGTTATTTCGTTTTGCTGCATCTCGATTAGCAGATCTACGCCGTTTTTGCCGGGCAGAACGTGATCACATAAAATAAGCCCGATCAGACTCTCTTCATCTGCAATATCTTTGATGATCTCCTCAGCCTCTTCGGCCGTATCGGCCATTTCCACCTCAAAGTGCTCTTCAAACTCGGTAATATCTCTTACGATAGAATCGAGCACTTCAGGTTCATCTTCAACGATCAGGATATAAATTTTTGGTTTCATAGTGATTTGGTTTAAAGAATATAGTGCCAGTAAAATCTTGTCATTAGTATGATCAAGCCCATTGCCACAAGGCCAATGATAGTTCCGGCCACGATCATATCTTTGGTTTTCACCACGCCGGTGCTTACAGCGATGGCATTTGGCGGGGTTGATATCGGCAGCACCATCGCAAAACTGGTGCTGAGCGCAATCACCAGCCCGATGATCATCATTCCGGCCGGACCGCCTACTACACCCGAGGTAGCGAGCGAAATACCCAAAGGAATCATCAGCGATGCGGTTACCGTATTTGATAGGAAATTTGAGAGCAGGATGGCAACAATTCCAAAGACGGAAAGGAGCACCATGTACGACATTTGATCCCACCCGATACTCCCTACAAGCCAGTCGGCCAGCCCGGTCTCTTTCATTGCGATACCGAGAGAGATTCCACCGGCAATCAGCCAGAGAACTTCCCAGGGGAGTTTTCGAATATCCTCTTTTTCAAATGTGTTGGTGAGAGTGAGGACGGCAACCGGCAGTAGAGCCACGATACTGCTGCGAATTCCGTGCAGGCTCTCTGTGATCCAAAGAATAACTGTAAGCCCAAATACGGCATAAAGCGTGTACGCTTTTCGTGATTTAGTCCACTCTCCTTTCAAATCAAGCGGGATAGCAGCGGTTGCCGGTGGGTGTAGTTTCAGAAGCAAAAACCAGGCGAAGATGAGCATCACAACTGCTAAAGGAGTAGCGTAAAGCATCCAATTGCCAAATTCGATATTCAAACCCTGCTGGTTCAGCGCGGCAATAACAACAGCGTTAGGCGGGGTGCCGATGGGTGTTGCCACGCCCCCTATGTTTGCAGCAAATGGAATCGAGAGGGCGATACTGATCCGCGCGGGATCCGTCATTTCTGTTTTGGCGAGGATCGGAATAATCACCGTAATCATCATAGCGGTGGTGGCGGTATTACTCATAAAGGCAGAAAGCACTGCTGTAACCGCCATCAGACCGAGAATAATATATTTTGGCTCCTGTCCGAACGGCTTAAGCAGGATGCGAGTCATATTTTTATCAAAATTGTACTTCACTGCGGCATCAGCCAGAACAAATCCACCCAAAAACAGAATGATGATTGGATCGGCCAGCGTGGCTATGAATATCTGATAGGGTACCGGCGAGTACTCCACGCCGGAGAAGTTAATGAATCCCTCCGCGCTTAAAAGTATCACTTCAAGAAAAATGACCAGGATAGAGGTGGAGTAGATCGGTATGGTTTCGAACATCCAAAAAACGGCAGCCAGAATAAAAATACTCATGGCTAAATGTCCAGCGAGCGAAAGGCCTGGAAACTGTACGATCAGCGGTATTGAAAATCCAATGATTCCAAGTACAAGACCAGCCGTTTTTGTTTTATCCATCGTCTCTTATTGATTTATATGTCAACAGTTACGTTACACAGAAAACATTAACACCGCATGAATATGAGAATAGATTGTCGGAAATGGTAGGGGAGTTTTCTGGTTCGTAAAAAATAGGAGACACCGTGTTTGGACACAGTTGACTTCAATTGCTTTATAACTTTACCAACACGACCCGGAACTCTATCTGAAACACTCTGATACTGTTATCGTGCCCTCCGGAACTCCATTTGTTTGTAACCGTTTGATGGTTTATTATTTTGGGAATCCATTATCATCGTTTCACATTTAAAATCAGTTAGCTTGACTATTGAAATTATCTTTCTCTCTATCTTTCTCGTTACCTTTCTCGTAGCGGTTGTTGCATTTAGTTCCTATGGATATCTGCTGGTGCTGCTGATGAAAAATCATTCTGAAAAATTCAACCCGAAGACTGCGCCGCAGTTCATGCTGTTTCTACTGCAGCTTCTGTTCTATTATGTTCACAGGGCTTTTACAACATTTTTTGGCGTTGAGAAAGGGAAACAGATGAAATTTATAACCGAGCAAGATCGCGCTGTCAGGAGCGCTGAATCAGAACAGAAGAAACTCATTAAAGTCTATGCATTCTTTTCATCTGCGTACATCCTGTTTTTCATTTTGTTCATCATCCTGATTGTCACCTTTTTATACATGGTGGTTGGGCCCAACGTGTGATTTTGGATTCTGCTCCCTACTCCGGCCGTACACTCTTTTCGTCAGTTTCCGTATCAAACCTGTCCAGCTGCCAGCCTGTGATGTTTAAAAGCTGTCGTTCAGGAAGCGTTAAGTCTTGTACGGAGCGCGCAACTTCTGCAGCCATCTCCGGAAAATCAGTAATAATGCCATCTACGCCGAGATTGGTCATCTCGGCTACCCGTTCGGGAGAGTTCACGGTCCAGGCGTACACTTCAATATTATAGTCGCGGGCTGATCGGATCATTGCGCCGTTAATTTGCTGATGCTGAACGGCGATATACTGAACGGGTAACCGGATCACATTGCCAATGGAGATGGCTGAGATGTACCCCGTCTCAATTGTTGAGCCCGATCGCATAAGCTTATGAAGAGGGTCGAGCTGCAACGAGGCGATCGATACCTGTTCTTCCATCCCGGTTTCCTGAACGATTCGGACTACTTCATCTGCCAGCCGGGGGTCAAAGTCGTAATACTTCAGTTCAATCATAAACCCAATTCGGTCCTTACCCCTCAGTAGCATCTCCTCCAGGGTTGCAATTCGCCTTTCTTCGGGCGGGAATCCGCCATCGGGAATCTGCGCCAGTCCGGTAATGTCAGTGTAGGTTACATTTTCAATCCTGCGCGGATCTCTTGCCATCCTCATCATATCGCGATCGTGAAATACCACTACGGTTCCGTCCTGAGTTCGCATTACGTCAATTTCAGCGATATCGGCGCCCTGCATGATGGCCAGCTCAAGTGCTGCAAGCGTGTTTTCAGGTGCAGGAGGCGGCCCGGTGCGGTGGGCAAAGATTTTTACCTCATCAGAAACCGGGATATTTGCTGCAAGATACGCCCCGGTTCCAAGTCCGGCAGACAGCAAAAGCACAACAAGCAGTCCGGCACGGATCGGGGTGTACACTCTGTCGAAATTCCTGCTGACCTTGCTCTTAAGTTCCGAAAAGTTTGGGGCGGGCGGGGCGGTCTCCTTCAGTCCGCTGTCTTCGTGGTAAAACTTGGTGAGAAGCACTGTGATGAAAGAGAATCCGAAAAAACCGATCACGCTCGTTAAAAGCTGTGATGTGATAAAATAGAGGCCGGCAATTGAGGTGATTGCCCTGGGGTGGGTAACCCAGGCAGAGATCTGGTCGATTGTAAATACGGTAATTGCGAGGAGAGTAGCCTCGGTAATCATAAGCAGCAAAAACCAAATAGCAAATGTACCCCCGATCATTTTCAAAAGCTTCACAGAGCGCGCTCCCATAATACTCCACGATCTGCGGATAGCCTGACGGATTGTTATAGTACAATCGAGAAATGCGGGAAGGGCTATGGATATTCTTCCCAGTACGTAAAGTGCAATAACGGCACTGAACAGAAGCCAGATACCGCCAGTAATCAGCGCATAGGTCCATTCTAATGGCTGAACAGTTAAATAGTAGTTTATATCTTGTCCGGACAGAAAAATCCAGTAGACAACAGCAACTCCAAGCAGCAAGAACAATGCTACAAACAGAGCAAGCAGGATAGAAAAAAGGGAGAGACGGAACATTCTCGGTATGGTGGGCACCGTTTGAACAGCAAGTTCTTTTACCGTAATGGGATACTGTTTCATCTGGCAGGTAACGATTTGGAAAATGCCTGCAAACCGGATAATGGAAGCAATAATTGCCACGCTGCCAATAAGAAACAGAAACAGGACACCTGTTGGGGTAAGCAGGAAATTCAAGATCTCTTCATTGCTAACAATCAGCCTGTCGCCCCGTATAAAACCGAAATGTATAAAGGCTAAGGTTGCCGGGACAATGAGAATTGTGAACATCAGCCAGACAAGTACCGTCCAGATGGCAAGCGGTTTCCATAGCTGCAGGGTTCGGCTCCAGGCCGATCGGTACATATTATCTAAGAAGATGTGTCTGAATGGCATAAAGCGCAAAGTAAAAAATTAATCTCTAAGAATTTAGCCCCCGTCATAGTGTTTCAATCTTACCCCGGATTCTTCACGAAAATAAGTGTGATACAATAAAAAGCACTAAACATATTGCAGGTATTAAAAATGGATAGCAATCCTTAATTAAACTATAAGTTTTGATGCGAGTAAAAAAAGAGCTTGGTGATCCATCGGGTTGATTAATAAGTCCCGGCAGGGACGTCTGAATATAGTCCCATGCTTTAGATTGGGGTTACCGGAAGGATGTAATTTTAATCAGTCCCGGATAGGGACGGCATATATCAGCGTTGAAGCTAAATCAGACTCTTAATTCCAATCATATCATTTTCAACTTTCAAACAGGCGACGGAATAGAGAATAGAGTGTATAGATCAATAGTGTCTTAAACATCAGAAAAATTTGCTCAAATCATATTCTTATGGCCATAACAGAGGATTGGATAGTATGTTAAGATTCAATCCCTATGTTATCTCACAGAATTTTACTGTGTCTTCAAATCGTGGGTGCAGATCAACTTTTGTATTATTCTGCGCAAATCAGCGAGAACGAAAATCCCAATACAATTGACACCCCATTTTTATCTGATAAATTCAAATGTTTAGGACGCTACTGTGTATAGATTGTTTTCTGTGTTTCGCGGTTTGTCCCTGCCCAGGGACTATTTTGTTGCGATACTTATCAGAAAACACCACAGTGAACTGAGGGGCTACTTTCTGCCGTCTTTTCGAGACTTCTACTTCTACCGTTTCATTTACGATGATAAGTCTGACTCAATGTAAATCGGGCTTTGCCCCGAGATAGTTTAATAGAGTGTCTTAAAAAGCCTTCACTATTTTCAAAAACCTGAATAAATAAATGATCATAAAAAAACCCGGCAGGAAAATTCCCGGCCGGGCTTATGTAGTAAAATGGGTATTTATTCAGGATTTCCTGAATCAGAATTATTTAATCAGCATCATCTTTCTTGTGATGGATGTTGCCCCTGTTTCGAGTCTGTAGAGATACATGCCGCTTGAAAGTGAGGATGCGTCAAAATTTATCGTGTAGGAACCGGCTGCCTGCTGTTGATCAACCAATACCGCTACCTCCCGTCCGATCATATCATACACTCTCAGGTTCACATCCGTCTGCTCAGGAAGTGAATAGTTGATATTTGTGGTCGGGTTGAACGGGTTCGGATAGTTTTGGCTCAATTCGGTCTGCCGTGCTATTTCGGGATCTGTATCAGAAGAGGTTACCACTCCACGCTCGAGCATTACTGATGAACCTTCACCGACATGACTGCCGCTGCCGTCGCTGGCAATTGCGCGGTGCCAGATTTGAGCGGATGCTCCCTCATCAACTCCAAGGTCTGCCAGTAATCCGTCCACAGCACCGATGGTGAGTGGCAACTGGGCATTTTCACCGGCGGATGCTGAAAACACAATGTTCTCAAAATCGGCATCGAGTGCAATCTGCCATACATATACTACCAGATCACCGTCAACATCTACCGATTCTGTCCATGTGGGCACAAATGGGGCATCACTATCGCCTTCAACTGTTACAGTGGCATCGTTGGCCGGGAATGTTATTTCGGGTGCAGTTTCTGGGGCAACATTTGGGGCAAGAAGTACCTGACCTCTGACTTCCCCGCTTGTATTATCCTCGGAGTGAATATTTATATAAAGTTCTCCGTTAACAAGCTTCTCGATCTCTTCTGGAGAAAACGAAAATGTATTGTCATCTGCACTAAATGTACCGGCTCTTGCGTCAATCACATCATCGACTTCCGGGGTAAGCGGGCGAATCACACCGCCGTTTGTCCCGGCAAATCCTTCGTGGATGTGTGAACCGGGTGATTCGTTATAGTTACTGCCGAGGCCGCTAAAGCTTCCGGTTACAGTGATTTCTCCATTTCGGAATTCAAATGCCAAGCCACCTACAGCTTCTGTTTGCACAGGTTCTACTTCGGTTGTGCCGGTAAGTGATGTGGTGAAATAGTGCTGAGCAAATGGTGTAACCTGCCCTCTGATATCCCCGCCCGGCAAGTCCAGCGTATGTACGTTCGCATAGAGGGATCGGGTTACGAGAAGCTCAACCTGGTCGCTTTCTAAAACGAATTCATTAATTTCAGGGAGAAATTTACCGCTTCTGAGATCGTCACCAAGTTCGGCTCTCATAGACACTTCAGCGCCGCCGTTCTGGCCTGCAAAACCTACGTGCAGGTGAGAACCTATGTCGGTGTTATAATCGCTATCGAGACCGCTGAAATAACCGGTAGTAATAATACTGCTGTCATCAGCGTACCACTCGACCAGCACGGCACCGGTTGCCTGACTTGGATTTTGGGGGATTTCATTCACGATCGATAGCGGGGCGTAAAAATAGATATTCGCTTCAGGTACAACTTGTCCGCGTATTTCTCCTGCCGGAAAGCTTTCGGAGTGAATATTCAGGTAGTGTCCTCGATTGGCGAGTGTTTCAACAATATCTGCTGATACACCAGGAAATGTGTTGTCTTCAGCTAAAAAAGTACCGCTTCTGTTATCATCACTCAGAGTTGGCGTGAGAGGAATCTCAACCCCACCATTTTGTCCAGCAAAACCGGTGTGAAGGTGTGCACCACTGCCGGTGTTCCCTACCTCAATGTAGTCGCTGCCAAGGTTGTTAAAAGATCCGGTTACAACGAGATCTGTTCCATCCCACTCGAGTGAAAGCCCGCCTTCTGCTGTGCTGATATTAGACGGCACTTCGTAGCCTCCAGAGGCGTATGCCTGAAAATAAGTTTTTCCATCGGGTAAAATTTGACCACGAATTTCACCTGCGGGATATCTTTCAGAGTGAATATTCACATAGAGTTGCCTGTTCTGCATCGCTTCAATCTGTTCAGGAGAAACTTCTACGGTTTCATCAAATGTTCCTGCGGTGTTTCCATCGGACAGTGTGGGACTCAAAGGGATTTCAACGCCTCCGTTTTGGCCGGCAAAACCAAGGTGAATATGTACACCTGTTCCGCCAATAGGATTTACAGGGGCAACAAGGCCTTCAAAACTTCCTGTAATTGTCAGGTCAGTACCCGATAGTTCCAGGGTAACAAGTCCGCTTGCCGTGGTAAAAACAGGAGACACTTCATTCGCACCGCTCAGAAATGCGCGGTAAGTTTCGCTCTCGTTATCTTGAGCAAACAGAGAGGTGCTTTAGATTAATAGGACCGCAATCATGCTGGTAAACCATGCGAATGGCCTTAAAATAGTAATGTTTTTCATAATCGTAGTGTGGGTTAAGGATTAGATTGTTGATTCAAACCGAAATTTGCAATCGCAACAGAAAAAAGGTTAAACGCTTTAAAAAAGTTCCTGATGAAAAAAAAGGTCGTGTTAATAATTAATTCTTATACTTTTGTATGAAAAAAGCACTTCGGTACTTCTTTGGATTGTTATTTGTTTTGGCAGGAATCAATCATTTCATTAGCCCTGAAGCGTATCTTCCGCTCATTCCACCCTATTTTCCGGAACCGGAGCTGATCAATCTTCTGTCCGGACTGCTGGAAGTTCTGTTTGGGGCCGGTCTGCTTTTTGAGAAGTACCGCCGGGTATCGGCGTACGGCATTATTGCGCTGATGATTGCCTTCATTCCGGCTCACGTATATCACATTCAGATGGATGGATGCGTGTCAGAAACCATATGTATACCGATATGGGCGGCATGGATCCGCCTGATTGTATTACAACCATTTTTGATTTTATGGGCTTATGCATACACTTATAAACCGTAAGCACTATAGCGATGAAATGGTGGGCTATTGAAGTTTGCCCGATTTCGATTTATAATTGAACGCGCTGAATTTGTTTAGTAAACGCCTGTACAGAAACAAACTGCAATTGAACATGGACGAACCCGGTAGTTATTATAACGTTGCGAGAAACAGCGGCTTGAAACCATCCAGGGCGGTTGTAGTTTGTAAATTGCTTCTCTCTATTGTATAAAGCTTTTTACTGAACTCCGGCTGGCCCACCAGTGATTTTTAGCCCGAATATCTCAAAGATAATTTGTTGAAATTTTTTAACCAATTATTGTACAAAAGGTTGGGTCAATATTTTAGTGTTTAAAAGAATTATAGAGTGCTTCACGACGAAATTTTTACCTCAACTTTGTTAAAGGTAAAATGAATTGCTGATCCCGAAAGGTTTCGGGATCAGCAAGAAATCCTGTTTAGATAAGGAGTATCAGTATGGAAAAAGAAAAGCTATTAGAACTGCTTGAACCGCAGGCATCACAAAAAATTTTAGATGTGATCCGCGGTGAGGTGAGTGAACTTCACCCGGCAACTCTTGCTGACCTTATGGATCAGTTTGAAGATGATGATATTCTGCCCATCTTCAATACGCTCGATCTGGAACAAAAAGTGGCGGTGTTTCATCATCTGAGTGAATCAACACAGCAGCATCTGGCCACCACTATGCGCTTTAAGCGATTGGTGAATTTGGTTTCGCTGATGTCGCACGATGACAGGGTGGATCTTCTGCAGAGCCTGGATGATGAACTTCGTGAAACGGTAATCCGGTCGCTGGCAAAAGCGGAGCGCGAAGATATTCTGCGCCTCAGTAACTACGAAGAGGGAACTGCCGGCGCGGTGATGACCTCTGATTATGTGTGGATATACAGGGGAAGTTCTGTCCGTGAGGCGATAAAGAAAATAAAGCGCGAAGCACCCGATAAAGAGACAATTTATACCATCTACGTTTTGGGGGAAAACAGGGAGCTGGTTGGGTTTGTATCTCTTCGTGAGCTAATGCTGGCTACGCTGAATGATAAGGTTGAAGAACTGATGACAACCGA
Organism: uncultured Rhodohalobacter sp.; assembly: GCA_964644975.1. Lineage (GTDB taxonomy): Bacteria > Bacteroidota > Rhodothermia > Balneolales > Balneolaceae > SW132. The sequence goes on along the minus strand of CAZXYQ010000067.1, from coordinate 4,010 downwards.
CCTTATAAGCGTAGATGCGAAGGAATCGCAGGAAAAGGCAGCCGAACTTCTGTCGAAGTACGATCTGATTGCGCTCCCTGTTCAAGACGAAGACGGACGTCTGCTGGGTATTATCACGTTTGATGATGTGATGGACGTGCTGGAAGAAGAGGCGACGGATGATTTCCACAAAATGGGATCGGTTAGTTTGGGTAAAATGACGCTGGCCGATGCCAGTATAAGCGCCATGATACTTAAGCGTCTGCCGTGGCTTCTGATCCTGGTGTTTATGAATCTCTTTTCCGGAGCCGGTATCGCATACTACGAAGGTACGATTGAAGCGGTGGTAGCGCTGGTCTTTTTTCTGCCGCTACTTATCGACAGCGGAGGTAACGCCGGTTCGCAGGCAGCTACGCTGATGGTTCGCGCCCTGGCCACCGGTACGGTGAAAATGAAAGACTGGTTCCGGCTACTTGGAAAAGAGGTGCTCATTGCGCTGGGTATTGGTGTGCTGATGGCGCTGGCAGTCTCGTTTATCGGGTTCTACCGGGGCGGGGTTGAAGTGGCCGTGATTGTTTCGGTAACCATGATGATCGTGGTTCTTTTCGGAAGCCTGGTAGGAATGTCGCTGCCGTTTGGCCTGCAGCGGCTGAATCTTGACCCGGCCACCGCCTCTGCTCCGCTGGTTACGTCGATCGCTGATATTGGCGGCGTTTTGATCTATTTCGGAATCGCCACCTGGTATTTGGGGCTTTGACATTCCCTATGAAAACCTCCAGGGTTTCAAAAACCTTGGAGGTTTGTAGATTTAATCATCACTGGGCCTGAAGTCCTCTTCAGCACCGGGCTTATTATCCAAAATCTCTTCCACCTTTTGCATAAGATCGTCGCTCAGCTTTTCTGTGGCATCAATCGCCTTCATATTCTCACGAACCTGCCCGGGTTTAGAGGCTCCGGTTATGACGGTGCTCACATTGGGATTGTTCAGGCACCAGCCCAGTGCAAGGTGAGGCATCGATAGTCCGGCCTCATCAGCAACACCTGCTAGTTTCTCCACTTTTTCCAGCCTGATTCGCCCCTCATCAGACTCCAGCATCAGCTCACGAAGCCAGTCGTATTTTTCCAGTTTCAGGCGGCTGTCGTCCGGTACTCCATCGTTGTATTTGCCGGTTAAAAGTCCGCTTGCAAGCGGGCTCCAGATCGTTGTTCCAAGTCCGATATCACTGTAAAGAGACGCATACTCTTTTTCGACCCTTTCCCGGTGAAACATGTTGTACTGTGGCTGTTCCATCAGCGGCGGACGAAGATGCTCCCTTTTGGCGATGTGATACGCCTCGCGAATTTGTTGGGCGCTCCACTCGCTGGTTCCCCAGTAAAAGGCTTTTCCTGAGCGAATTACCTGGTCCATTGCGCGGACGGTTTCTTCTATAGGGGTATGCTGATCCGGCCGGTGGCAAAAGATAAGATCCACATAGTCGGTCTGCATTCGCTTCAATGCAGCATTAGTTCCTTCGATAATGTGCTTGTAAGAGAGCCCCGCATCATTAGGACCATTACCGCCCCAAAAGATTTTTGTGGAGAGAACGAGGTCAGATCGCTTCCAGCCCGCTTTTTTGATGATATTCCCCATCATTTTCTCTGATTCACCGCCGGCGTAAGCCTCGGCATTATCAAAGAAATTCACCCCCGCATCATACGCCTCCTTCATGCAGTCGTACGCGATAGATTGATCATTTTGGTCGCCAAACGTAACCCATGAACCAAAAGAGAGTGCTGACACTTTTAAACCGGATCGTCCGAGAAATCTGTATTTCATAACTTTATAGATATTGGGTTAATGTAATTTAGGACTGATGTTAAGGCCTGAACTCGATTCTTAAAAAATAGTATTCAATCAATGTAATAGTCTATATCAAACAATTGACATCAGAATAACAAAAACAGGATTAAAACTCACAACGTTCTAAAACAGAATCTGATTAATTTCCGGAAATACCCAGCTTTCGTCCCAGCCGGCGAAACAGACTTCCTCCTTCATCATCTTTCTCCTCTACAGTTCTGGCTTCATCACTGCTGCGTCCGGTAAAGAAGTCTGAGACCCGGTCGCGTAGCCGGTCGTCCCGGTAATCCTCACAATGCATGCTGAAGGGGAGGTTTACGAGTGAGGATTGAAATGTGTTTGAGCTCGAATTATTTTGATCTGCTTCAGGGAGTTCACGTAAAAAATGGCCGATAATTGGAAGTGCTGTCTGGGACGCGTACGCCGGATACTCTCTGAATCTGACGCGGTTATTCCAGCCGCCCACACGCGTTCCAAATACCATCTGAGGTGTAAACCCGACGAACCATCCATCCGTAAAATTTTGTGTGGTTCCTGTTTTTCCGGCAAGGGATTGCAAAATGCCAAATTGAGAACGCAGTGTATGTCCGGTACCCTCATCAACCGCTTTTTGAAGCATCTGCACCATGGCGGCGGCGCTTTGGGGAGTAATTCCACGATGATCAGATTCAATTTGGGAAAGATGAGAAGGACTCATCAGTGATAAAAGATCGGGAATCTGTTTGTTTTGGAAATCGTAGATCACATCACCATTTGCATTGGTGATATGAGTGACCATAGCAGGTTTTACAGGTTTGCCGCCGTTCAGAAACGATGTGTATGCGGTAGTAAGTTCGAGCAGGGAGACTTCCGCAGTGCCCAGGGCGATGGAAGGGGCTTCATGCAGCGCAGACTCTATCCCCAAATTGTGCGCGGTTTTTTGAATCGCCGGAACGCCGGTTTCAACAGCCAGTTGCACAGCAACGGTATTGATTGATTGAGCAAGCGATGCCTGCAGGGAGTATCGCCCACCATACTCCTCCTGGCTATTTTTCGGGGTCCAGCCGTCATGTGAGGCGTACGACGCCAAAAAATTCCTCTGATAATCGCATGGAGTTCGTCCTTGCTCAAGTGCGGCAGCATAAAGTATAGGTTTGAAAGCCGATCCCGGCTGACGCTTTGCTTTTACCTGATCGTACTGAAAATGGCGGTGCTCAATACCGCCAACCCAGGCCAGCACATGGCCTGAATACGGCTCCATTGCAATGAGACCCGCATTTAAAAACGACAGATAGTATTTTAATTCGTTGTAGGGTGTAATCTCCTTTTCTTCATAACCGTCCCATGTGAACAGCAGCGCAGTGGCAGGAGTATGGAGATAGTCTTCAATCTCAGATTCTGAATACGATTTATTTTGCAGATAAGCGTAGCGGTCGCTCTGCCTCCAGGCGCGGAGCACATCGGGATCCTGCTCACCAAATACGGGCCTTCTTTGAAGTTCACGATCAAAAATTTGTTGAAGCTCTTTCATGCGGGTGGCAACGGCCTTTTCTGCCGCACGCTGAACCTCCGAATTAAGGGTGGTGTGAACCGTAAGGCCATCCGTGTAGAGATTGTATTTTTTTCCATCAAGAGCCGGCCGGTTTCGAAGAACTGCAGCGAGTTCGCTTCGCAGATGCTCCCTGAAGTAAGGGGCGAGGCCATCACTCAGGTCGTTACGGTTATAGTTGACGATCAGCGGTTCTTGCAGTGCGCCTTCAGCTGTTTCAGGGGTGATGTATTCATAGCGCTCCATCTGACGGATAACGATATTACGACGGATGACAGATCGGTCCGGGTTTCGATGTGGATTGTAGAATGTTGTAGCCTGCAGGAGCCCGGCAAGAGTGGCCGATTCAGTGAGGGTCAGGTTGGATGGCGGCTTGTTGAAAAAACGGTTTGAAGCCATCTCAATACCAAACGTATTTTCACCAAAGGATACGGTGTTCAGGTAGAGCTCTAAAATCTCCTCTTTCGAGTAGATCGATTCTATCTTCCGTGCGATGATCATTTCGCGAAACTTATCCGCAACGATCGACATGCCGCTGTTCTGTTGTCTCGGGTAGAGATTTTTAGCGAGCTGCTGGGTAATGGTGCTTCCGCCTCCTGCATTTTGTTGAAGAAGAATCGAGCGGACAAACACACGTCCAAGTGCCCTGTAATCGATGCCGTT
>CAZXYQ010000066.1:0-15304 GCA_964644975.1 uncultured Rhodohalobacter sp. | reverse complement strand
GCTCGAGTTTCGTTGATTCGTCAGCACCTTTAAAGGTTACATCCATCCAGCTCTCAACGGCTGTGGTTTCTTCTTCCTCATTGGCTGTGATTGCAACCACTTCCATACCGTTAAATGATTCAACACTGCCAAAAAATTCATTTTCCCGCTTTCGATTGGCATCTTTGCCTTTTACCTCTGTGCCATCTTCCAGAACCATGACTACATTTTCAGCGTAATATTTTTCGAACGCATCCAATGCGGTTCCGTTCTGAACGTGTTTATATACATCCTTAATTTTTTCTTTTACACTCATCGTACTTTGTATTTTTAATTATTGTTTAATGTGAAACTATTTCTGCCCTTACAACCAGCGCAAAACATAAATCGTTTACGTACTGGCGAAAAAATTGATCTTTTTTAAGAATACTTTAGGCCTGTTTGGGTAAAAAATATTTTCTATTTCAGAAAAGCCCACAATCCGTTATACTCAGTAGTTCAAGTGATCACTATAAAAGGTCACATTATTTTGAAATTGATTTAACCCTGAGTTCGATTCTTAAAAATTATCAGACTGTATGAAAAAGTTCCCTCCTTACGAAGGAGAAGAGACTCTTTTATTGATTTTTTTAATCGAACTCGGGTTTTAACGTTATCCTGAATTATAAGCATGCGGGATTTTATAATATTGCTACTCACATTCTGGCTCACAACGCTTTTTCTCCCCTGGTGGGCGCTGATCTTTCCCGCAATTCTACTGGGTGCAGTGCTCTTTACCGGTAGCATCAGGGCATTTATCATCGGTTTCGCATCCGGTGCAGCCGCCTGGGGCATCCAGGTGATCTATATTGAGGTTGCCAACCAATCCGTTCTCTCTTCCAGAATGGCCGACATGATGGGCGTAGGCAGCAGCTGGATGGTCATTTTAATTACGCTGCTAATTGGCGGTCTGCTTACAGCGCTCTCAACACTTCTGGGAACCCGGTTTCGGCTGATGCTCAACCCGCGGCAAAATGCCAGGACCTTCTCATAAACAAACTACATTAATTCACGTTTTATCTCAGACTGATTAATTATGAGTGAAAACCCTAAGATTAAAGATCCCAATCCCCCCGGACCAAAAGATAAGAAAACACTTTTTACCCGGTTTTTAGATTTTGTTGAATGGCTTGGGAACCTCCTCCCCCACCCCGTTACGCTGTTTGCCCTTTTTGCCATCGGTGTTGTACTGGTCAGCGGCCTAGCCGAATGGCTCGACTGGAGCGCACCCGATCCGCGCCCGGAAGGTTCAGCAGGGCGCGCCGAGGATGGAATCATCCGCCCCATCAGTCTTCTTAATGCAGAGGGACTGCGGATGATTATTGAAAACATGGTCTCTAATTTTACCGGTTTTGCCCCTCTTGGGGTTGTGCTTGTGGCCCTGCTTGGCGTTGGAGTTGCCGAACACTCCGGGCTGATCAGCGCCGTAATTCGCGGAATTGTCCTGAAAGCAGCATCTTTCAAGCCTGAAGGAGAAATTGGTACAGGTATCACAGCCATCCCGAAGCGGATCTATCGCTTTATCGTAACTCCCAAAAACCTTGTTACCATTGCAATCTGTTTTTCTGCGGTGATCTCTAACACAGCCTCCGAGATGGGGTACGTTGTACTTGTTCCCCTCGCCGCCGTCATTTTCCACTCTATGGGACGCCATCCGCTTGCCGGCCTCGCCTGTGCGTTTGCCTGTGTATCGGGCGGCTACAGCGCCAACTTACTGCTTGGTACCATCGATCCGCTTCTGGCAGGATTAACGCAAGAGGCGGCACAACTGATCGATCCGGAATACACTGTGGTAGCTACTGCCAACTACTACTTTATGTTTGTGAGTACGTTTATGATTACAGCGCTGGGTGCATTTGTCACGCTGAGAATTGTGGAGCCCAAACTTGGAGAGTATGACGAGAGCATGGCGATGGAAGATATCTCTGATGAGGGTTCTATGGAGCCGCTCAAGCCTGAAGAGCTGCGTGCCCTTGCCTGGACCGGCCTGTCCATTCTGGTGATGTTTGGAATTCTTGCCCTCACAATTGTGCCCGAGAATGGTGTCCTCAGAAACCCGGAAACCGGCGATTGGAAAGACTCTCCTTTCCTGAATGGTGTAGTAGCACTGATTTTTATCTGTTTCTTGATTCCGGGCTTTGTCTACGGACGCGTAGTTGGCACGATGAAAGATGACCGAGATGTGATTGAAGGAATGTCTCAGGCGATGGCAACCCTTGGTCTCTACATCGTAATTGTATTTTTTGCCGCCCAGTTTGTTGCCTACTTCGGCTGGAGCAACCTGGGACAAATTTTTGCCGTGAAAGGCGCCCAGTTTCTGCAGGATATGGGAGCTACCGGCCCGATTATCTTTATCGGGTTCATCCTGGTCTCCGGATCTGTAAACCTGATGCTCGGTTCTGCTTCAGCACAGTGGGCGGTAACGGCCCCGATCTTCGTCCCCATGCTGATGCTGATCGGCTATACTCCCGAGGTGATCCAGGCAGCTTATCGTATTGGTGATTCCGTAACAAATATTATTACGCCAATGATGAGTTACTTCGGTCTGATCCTTGCCTTTGCTAATAAATACGATAAAGATCTTGGAATCGGCACCATCATCGCCATGATGCTCCCCTACAGTATCTTTTTCCTGATCGGATGGATCATCTTATTCTACACGATGGTATTTGGCCTGGGTATACCCGTTGGACCCGGAGAAGAGATCTACTACATCATTGGTGAGTAATGAAATTAACCGCTTGTTCGTTATATCATTAAAAAAGGAACAACTTTTATGTATCAATTATGATCAAGCTTCACAGAAAACCCGATGATTCAAAAGCCGACAAGATTGAAGATCGGTTCAAAAATCTAACTCTCGCCTATGATACGGTGGTTATCGAGAGTGAATCGGAAAAGAAAAATCTGCCAAAAATTGAGGATGGCGATACAACTGTTTCAGGTGATCGGAAAATTGAAGAGTGGTTAATAGAGCTGGAAGCGGATTTAAAATGGCAGCGAAGCCTCAGCGGAGATGGTTGTTTTATTAATCCGAAATCCGGAAAAATCTGTTAGTCAGTTTTACAGTGTGTAAATAAATTACTGTTCACTGACAAACTGTTAACCGTCATAGAGTATTTCTTTGAATGCTTTCTGAATCCTTTTCACAACCGGCCCCGGTTTCCCTGTCCCGATCGCCCGCCCGTTCACCCTGTTTACGGGCTGAATATCAGTTGTTGTACCCGTAAGGAAGAGTTCATCAAGAGTAAACAGCTCCTGTTCACTTATAGGCCTCAGATCTATATGAATTCCAAGTTTCAAGGCCAGGGTGAGGACTGCACCGCGGGTGATACCGCTCAGTATGTAGTTCGATTCAGGATAAGTTCGCAACGTTCCTCCCTTCACGCCAAAAATATTCGCGTTCGGGCTTTCAGTTACCACGCCATCGCGGAGCATTACGGCACTGTTTACACCGGCATCTCTCGCCTCCTGTTTGGCGAGTGTATTGGGCAGCAGGTTTACCGTTTTCAGGTTGCAACGGCTCCATCGAACGTCTGACACTGTTATGGTATCCACACCGGTTTGATGGAGATCTTGATGCGGAGTAAATGGTTCTGCTGACAGATACACCGTTGGCTCAACTGCCGGATCAGGAAAAACATGGGTTCTCGGCCAGGCAGTACCGCGTGTAATCTGAATGTAAACTTTCGCCTCCCCTTGCTGAAGCGTATTCTCTTTAATAAGTTTCCGGCCAATATTGGGGATGTCATCTCTGAATTGCTTGTTAAGATCTATTTTCAGTCCGGCAAGCCCCTCATCCATCCGTTCCAGATGCTCTTTCTCCATAAAGAAGTTTCCCTCAACTACACGCAGCACTTCGTAGATTCCATCCCCAAAAACGAATCCTCGGTCCGTTACAGAAACGGAAGCTTCCTCTTGTTGCATATACGAACCGTTTAAATATACCCGCATCTGTGACCTATCAATTTAGAATTTAGTAACTGAACAAAATATTCAATTTTGCCGACTGAGAACATTCCATTTTGCATTATCATTCTGTTAGTAAGTGAAGGATTTTCTGATGATTCTGCTCTGTTTTCATGGCACTGTTTTGTACATTTCAAACGAATTTATTGTTCCAATCAACGAACTACAAATTTTAATCAATCTGATCCACAAACCCACCATTATTTATGCACTATCTCCTGATTTACCAACTGGCATCCGACTACCTTGAACGAAGAGCTGAATTTCGCGATGAACATCTGGAGCTTGCCTGGGATGCTCATGAAAGCGAAGATCTTATTCTGGGGGGAGCCATGAAAGATCCGAGCGACAATGCGGTACTTTTATTCAAAGGGGAATCTCCCGAAGCGGCTGAGAATTTTGCGAGAAAAGACCCCTACGTGATTCATGGTATTGTAACAAGATGGGAAGTTCGCCCGTGGCACACCGTCGTAGGTGATGATCCATTCCAGGTTGTGAAACCGGAAAAGAAGTAGCATGAGTTCGGTTTTTAAGTTTGGACTTTAAAAGCTCCCCTTAGCAAAGGGCTCCTCTTTTATCCCGCGCCAGCTGGTATTTTCCAGTCCCGACTATCGGGGCGAAAAACAGGGGGATGTCTATTCAGCGCAGGTAAAAATCTTGTGAACACCCCTCTGCATTTCACTACGCATACGCTCCGTGTCCAAACAAATGACCCTCTATTAGGGGAGAATTCCTTTTGATTTTTTACTACAAAATTTCAATCAAAATCAGACTCGTAGCGAGATTTTTTACGGAAATAAAAAAGGCGTGCTAAAAGTGAAATTCTCCACATTTTGCACGCCTGCAACCTCTATTTATAAAACTGTTTTCTTATGAATTCTGCCTGATGGATACTTTCCATTTTACCGGGTGGAAGTTACCGGACTCATCATAGCTGTATCCAACAATATCTCCATCGCTATTAATAGCACGCGCCATGCTATTCCCGCCAAGAGTTGGAAGCTCAATCATTCCACGGTTTTCATCCCAGTAAAAGGCGCGGTTTTCACCATTGCCAATATCACTGTACCCAACAACCTGCCCGTGATCGTTCAGATCCCATGCGGTACTCCAGCTACCACCTAATGTGCCGAGATTCTTCATCCCTTTGCTATCATGCCAGATAAAGGCTTCAGACTGAAAGCTGGGCTGACCCATCGACACTTTACCACGTAAGGTTTGTTCCATTACAGGAAGCTCTGCAGATAGGTTGCTATCTATTTCATCTTTCCAGGGAAATGCATCGCGCTGGAAGGTGGAGTTTCGAATCATCTCCATAACATGAGCATAGTCATATGTACCTGACACATTAGCTCGCTTAAAAAGACGCTCAATCTCATCGATTGAATTCTCTAAATCCGACCCTGTAGTGCTCGAAGAGGCCGTCATGCTTCCGTTTCCGCTCTGCGAAACAAGAACAGAACCAACAACTTCACCCTGGTTATTTATGGCGTTAGGCCTTGAAGAGCTGAAGCCGCTGAACGATCCGAGGCTTTGGATGTCGTTTATTTCATCCCAGATAAATCCGCGGTTAGAAACCGTGTAGTCTGTGCCTACAACAAAGCTGCTGTTGTTAATTCCGGTAGCCCATCCATCTGATCCAATCGTTTTTTCATCCTCACCATTGCTCCAGATAAACGCTTTGTATTCATAGTCATATTCATCGCCAAACTCTTCATCTTCAAAAAGAAGAGTTTCATACGTAATTTCTCCTGCAACCTGCCCTTGTTCGTTAATAGCATTGGCTACGCTTACATCGCCGGAAAGAGATGAAAGGGTTAAAATCCCGCTCCCCTGACTCCAATATGCCGCCTCCCGGCCTTTTGATCCCACAACTTCACCGCTATTATTCATAGAGCGGGCAAAGATATTTCCCATCGTGGTCAGCCCGGATTCATTATCCCAAAACAGGTTTCCTCCGGCTATCTGACCTGAGTCATTGATATCCCACGCCACAACCATATTATATCCCTGTCTGAGATTCACAATCTCAAATGCATACGGCGTATCTTCAATTACAACAAACTGTCCATCGGTCTCAGAATACCCAATAATGGCATACGTTGATTGGGGAGTGTACTGAAAACTATGCGCTTTTGATTTCGCCAGTTCAACAGCCTGTAATACCCTGTCCTCGCTAAACGCGGTCTCTTTGTTTCCAACAGGAAGACCGTTCGCGCCCGTGTTTTTGATATCAAAGCCGGAGAATTCGATCAGCGTCCAGATTGCCGCCTGTATATCGCGATGCGTCAACTGGTTATTTTTTTTCAGTGATTCTTTTTCATTCAGCAGATAATTAACCGGTTTCCAATACTCTTCGTTATATGTAGAGTAAAGCATGACATCTTCATAGGTAGTATCAGAAGAGAGAGGAGACTCCCAAAGTATGGACCATCCCGTTTTCATTCCTGTCGAAAGATGCTTGTTGGCTCCGGTATTACTCAGGGTAAGATCATAAAGACTGTCACCTCCTTCTCCTACGTATATCGTTACGTTTTCACCTCCGGCAACAACAGCTAATTCAGGCTGCTCATCACTTTCAAATTCCTCGACAGGGTTTATTCCAAGATCGCTGTCGCACGATACAAAGATAACCATTGCGAATAATGCCAGAACCGATATTTGCTGTAATTTTTTATACATTTGCTTTGTTTTTTTTCTGCCAATAAAGTTGGATATAGTCAAAATAAACCTCTCTGTTTTCATGTTGTGTAACTCTTTCTTCGGGAGTGCAGTTTAGAACTTTCATTCAGTATCGCTGCTTTCCGAAAATGTCATGTACATCTGTTTTTACATTTACATTTGCTGCTTTTTATTTTGCTCACCAGAAAAATAGGAAAACAATTCAAAACAACGCCAACATGTACAGTTATAATGTTTTAACAGGCTCTGTAAGATAATTTTTGGAATTTTTTTCCTCTCAAATAGGCGCCAAATATATCATTAAATACCGATAATGTGAAAAATCATGGAAAATTTAGAAATAGCAGATTACTGAACTATATACGCTTTAATTGAACTAAAAATTGTTTTAATGCTTGATATTGCGTGAATTATAGGTAAATATTATAAAAGTTTTAATGGGGTTTGAGCATCGGACAAATATATAAAGGCTGAAGCACTCCCCATTGCCTGTCATCCGGATTTGCAAAGATTATGCCACCCGTAAGTAATACAGTACTTTCTTTGGCACGTTCCTTCCGTATATTGTCTTTATTAGATTATTCACCCTCTGCAGATTAGTAACTTAACTGACTTCACCATGCGTTTTGAAACCAAAGCAATTCATGCCGGACTCGATGTAGAAAACCCATCCAGTTCGATTATCCCGCCGATCTCACCAAGCACTATTTTTGAAATTGACTCATCAGGCAGGAATAAATCAGACCTACACTACTCCCGACTTGGAAATCCCAACAGGCTCCAGTTTGAGAAACTGATAGCAACTCTGGAAGAGGGTGAGGCCGCGGCGGCATTTTCTTCTGGTATTGCGGCAGGAACAGTGGCCCTGCAGGCTCTCGATCCCGGCGATCATATTATTGTCCCTGAAGATATCTATGCTGGAAATCGAAAAATGATGCACTCCATCATGATTCGGTGGGGCATCAAGGCCGATTTTATCAACATGACGCATATTGAAACCATAGAGAAACATATCAGGCCGGAAACAAAACTCATCTGGATCGAAACCCCATCCAACCCTTTAATGCGTATTACCGATATTAAAGCGATTGCAGAATTAGCTGAAGCACATTCCAATTCCGCTAAAATTCGTACAATTGTCGATAACACCTGGCCCACGCCGGTGAATCAGCTCCCTCTGAAACTTGGGGCTGACCTGGTACTCCACTCCACCTCTAAATATTTTGGCGGGCACAGCGACATTCTTGGAGGTGCTTTAGTAGCCGCAAAACAAGACACCTTTTTCGATCGTATTCGCACCATTCAGCAGTTAGGAGGAGCCGTGCCGAGTCCTCAGGACTGCTGGATGCTAAGCAGAAGCACCCGAACCCTCGCATATCGTATGAGGGGACACAATGCCCATGCCGCCGCAATTGCCCAATTCCTTCATGATCACAAAAAAGTGGCCGATGTCTATTTTCCCGGACTTGCATCTCACCCCGGCCACGATGTTGCAAAAAAACAGATGTCCGGTTTTGGAGGAATGATATCGTTTTTAATGAAAGGGACTGCGCAGGATGCTGTTGATGTGGTGGGGCGTTCGAAGCTAATCAAGCGTGCAACAAGCCTGGGCGGAGTAGAAAGCACCTGGGAGCATCGCCGAAGCAGCGATGGAGAAGGATCCATAACGCCCGAAACATTAATACGCATTAGTGCCGGACTTGAACATGTGGATGATATTCTGGAAGATCTGGATCGGGCGATGAGTGATTAGTTTTACTCAGATATGGAATATTCTGAATATCGGATACAGAGAGTTTTGATTGCCCACTTATTTGTTATTCAATTTTTAATGTGAAACTCCATTCTTATAATTAATTTCAATTCTATAGAAATAGAGTACGTTGAGTTGAAATCATTTAGATAAAAATGTACGTGATAGTGGCTTTTTTCAGATGAATGATATCCGTTATGTACTTTTTACGCTTTATATATGATACTATAAAAGCGTGAAAGAAGATTCGAAGAGTGTCGAAATTATTGAAGTTATCTGGCTTTCGGTGCAAAAAAATCACCTTCCATCTACTTCAGCATCAACAGGCGGGTCTGAAAAGGGTTAATAAAATACGGTTCAGTAAAAGTGGATTCATTGAAATTACAATACTATCATCTTCGGGGATATGAAATCAGTATTTATATGCGAAGATCATCAAATCGTCATTGATGGCATTGTTCATATTCTTGAGCAATCCGGTCAGTACGAACCGGTGCTAGCATTTAAAACTGCATCCACTTTTCTGCATGCACTTGAATCTGAATCGCCCGACATCATTATTTTGGATCTAAATCTTCCGGACCGTAACAGCCTGAATTTTATTGCCGACATTCGCAGGGACCACCCCGATGTTTGCATCCTTATCTTAACCATGCACAACGATCCCCTTCTGGCAGAAAAAGTACGGGAAGAGGGCGCAAATGGATACCTGCTGAAAGATTTTGGAGAGAAAGAGCTCTTGTATGCCTTGAACGTTGTGTTTTCGGGAGGCTACTACACCAATCCGGAAATTGAACAGCGGCACATCGAAAATTCTTCAACAAAAGCACTTTTCTTAACCAAAAGAGAGAAAGAGGTCATTGCCTTTACAGCACAGGGTAAAAGTTCGTCGGAGATTGCAGAGCACCTTTTTTTGAGTCCGCACACCGTAAACACCCATCGAAGAAATATCTACAAGAAGCTGGGGATTTCGAATGTTAAGGAGCTCATTACGTTCGCATACGCTAACGGATTGAGCTAAGCGATGAACTGCCTGAGAACTCATCTATCCGCCACTCTGTGGTTATTTTTGATTTTCATTCCGATCGTTTCCAAAGCACAGATTCCCGAAATTGAACTCCACACCAGCATTTCGGGCCAGTCCATTACTGATCAAATGTCTGTACAGAAATCTGTGGATGAATTATCGCCGGAACAGGCATGGTCGCTACTCCGGCAGTCTTCACAGACCGGAGAAACTTACTATGGTTTTGTTCAGGATTATATCTGGGCAGGGTTCAGTCTTCAGAATCATCAGGAAATAGATTCGTGGATCGTTGAGGTCGAAAATCCCCATCTTAGCTATGTTGAAATGTATGCCAGGCAGGATAACGGCAGCTGGCAAATGATCGGATCAACGGGACGAGCCGCGCCCTTCAACACCCGGGATGTTGAACACACTAATTTTGCATTCGGGTTGAGTATTGCAGCCGGCAGTAAAGCAGACATTCTTCTGATGCTGGACAAGCGCCGGTCTTCTATACAATACCCTGTGAGAGTATGGAGCGCTCCCGATTTCTATCGGGCACAGCAGAGAAACTACGCTTTCTATGGCGTCTACTTCGGGTTTTTTGTGATTGTGGTGCTGGTTTCACTCATCGCATACCTTGTTTCATTTAAGAGACAGTTCCTGTGGTATTTCTTATACGTGCTGTGCGTAGGCTTTTTTGTATTTAATGACCTGGGACTGGCACAAAAATATATCTACCCGGATTCTGCGACCATCGGCGGGCACGCAAGAATGGGGATCACCTATGCTATGATTATTGCGCTCAATTTCTTTACGATCTCCTATTTCAGGACAAAGGATCTCTACCCAGTCATTCACCGATTCATTTTGGGATGCTGTGCAGTCATTGGACTGATAGCAACTGTTCACATTGGTTTTACGGAATTTGCAATTCAATATGCCACAGTAGTTATTATCACCCTTTATGCTGCAATTTTGAGCTCAATTGGAGCAGCTATCTGGGTCGCAGTCAGATTCTACAGGATTGAAAAGTACAGTGCCATTCTCTTCATCGCTGCGTTTTCATTCATATTTGCATCAGGCATTCTATTTATCCTTAGCGAATTTGGCTTGATTGTCTTACCTCCCACTCTGTTTACCCCCATTCAGATCGCGTCTGTATTTGAAATTATGTTTTTGAGTGTGGGGATTGCCTGGCAGATCCGAATTGCTGAAAAACAGCGCCTTGTTCTGAATGATAAAGTTGCCCGCCTCGAAAACGAGAATTTGAGATCTTACATCAAGGGCACAGAGAAAGAGCGCTCCAGGGTTGCCATGGAGCTTCACGACGTTATTGGCAGCAGGCTCAGTCAGCTCAGCCGCAATGTGGAGTCAGAACGGGTTGAGACGTTCAGCCTCAAAAAGGAGATCAAGACCATACTGCAGAATGTACGGCACATATCTCATAAACTCTCTCCGTCGGGAATCTCCACTTTCGGCCTGACCACGGTTGTAGAGCAGATGGTCAGTGAGGTGAATCAAAACAGCCCGGTCACCTATGCATATCAGGCCTTGGATATTCCGGACGATCTGCCGGAAGATATCGCTATTCAGCTCTATAGAATTATCCAGGAGAGTATTCAGAATATCGAAAAGCACAGCAGCGCAGAAAACGCCGAAATACAGCTCATTGGCCAGGAGAACCAGATCGTACTGACGATTGAGGATGACGGTGTCGGTTTCAGTTTGAAAGAGAACGGCTCAAACGGAATCGGGCTGTATAACATCCGAAAGCGAGTGGCCTATTTTGGTGGCGACCTATCTATATCTGCCAAGCCGGGAGAGGGCGTTGGGATTGTTGTAACTATGCCATTAAGCAAATAAGAGGCATTTTTTACAAATAATACTTAAAAGTGAGTATTGATTACCGGTGGTGCCAAACCAATATTCAAGTTAAGTGACTTCAAAAGTCGAGCAGCGATTCAGGCAGTAGTATCATAAAGAGAACGGGGATAATTACTTTTCTTAAGACTTGCCCATCATTCGCTGCACTATAAGCTGACGTACTCTAATTGAGTTTCAGATCAATCCATCAATAATTAATTACCATCATTATGAGAGCACTATCTGCTACTGTATTAACCTTCTTAATTACGCTTTTTCTTTCATTCAGTGTATTTAGTCACTCAGAATTATAGAGAGATAGTAACAGCCACTTGAGTTTTTTAATCGATAAGAAAATACTGAATCAATCTTATCCAACATTCCGGTTCCTCACTTCAATCAAACTAACATTGAATATTGCTATGAAAACAAGAAATTATTTTTTCAAAACACTTTATATGACGTTGGTAGTACTACTAATTATCCCAATGGCGCTGGCTGCACAAACATTCGGACAGTGGGAATATGAACACCCTGGTTATCCTCCTAATAATCTTTATTCTGTAAGCTTTGCAGATGCAGATAATGTATGGGCTGTTGGTGATAATGGCGTTCTGCTTTATTCGTCGGATGGTGGATTTAGCTGGGGTTTTCGTGATATTGGAGTTAGAACTGACTTAGCCGATATACAATTTGTAGATTCAGAACATGGATGGATTGTTGGGCGAGATGGGATAATTCTCCATACAAATAACGGGGGAGATCAATGGTCAATTCAAAATAGTGGTATAAGTATTGGGTTACGTGATGTCTATTTTTTAGATGAGAACATTGGCTGGGCTGTTGGTTTTTCTACTACGATTTTAAAAACAACAAACGGTGGCCTGAACTGGAAAGAAGTTCATTCATTTCCAAGAAAAAGACTCAACAGTATTCAGTTTCTCAATGAGGAATTTGGGGTGGCTGTTGGAAGCAGAGATCGTCAGCGACAGGTCTTTATGGTAACGGAAGATGGTGGCGAAACCTGGGACAGAACGATAATTGTCTCCGGCAACGAGTTTCATGATTTACACATTTTGGATGAAGATAATATCATCATTGCAGCTTCAAATGGGCGAATCTATAGAAGTTCAAATGGAGGGGATACCTGGGATATATCAGTAGTTGCCAGTAACTCATCGAATTTACGATCTATTCATTTTATAGATGAGAACACTGGGTGGATTGGCGGAACAGTTCCTGTGGATGGTGGTACCCCTGTTTTATTTACAGAAGATGGTGGTTCAAATTGGACGGAAATAAGTGACGAATTTATGGGGAATATCAGATCTATTGATGCAATAGAAGACGGCTATTTTGTAGCTGTTGGATTAGGTGGGTTAATTTCTACCACTACCGATAATGGCATTACAGTACAAAATTTACCTGATGAACCACGTTTCAGACTTCAGAGCATAGAATTTATTGATTCAGAAAACGGATGGATTGGGGGTAGTGGCATACTTTTAAATACAACAGATGGTGGCCAAAACTGGGAAATTGTTAAACATTCAGATCATGGCCGGTTTAACGATATTTTTTTTGCTGACGATATGAATGGGTGGATTGCAGGTTCTAATGGTAAAATAAGAAAAACAAAAGATGGTGGGCTTAACTGGGAAACTATTGAGACAGGAGTTAATAATGATCTCAACTCGATAACTTTTATAAACACAAATAAAGGTTGGGTTGTAGGCATGGGGGGAACGGTTATCAAAACTGAAGACGGTGGAGATAACTGGACCGCAGTAGATGCCGATGTCTCTTTTCCGCTGTATAGTGTAGAGTTTATAGATGATACGACCGGATTTATTGCAGGTGGCAACTTTTCCGCTGGTGGACAGATTCTTAGAACAACGGATTCCGGAGAAACTTGGGAAGTACGTAGATCTCTTGATACTATATTGTATGACTTACATTTTGTAAATGATACTACTGGCTGGGCAGTTGGTGCAAGTGGTATTATACTTAAAACAGAAAATGCCGGTATGAATTGGATTGGGCAATCTAACAAAGCATCAAGAGCATTATACTCAATCCATTTTAGTGATATGGAAAATGGCTGGATTGTAGGCATAGGTAATGAAACCATTCACACAACAGATGGTGGAGAATCGTGGCGCTCATTAAAAGGACTTAACGATCTTCGATTAAATTCGGTTACTATAAGTGATGCAAATGAAGCATGGGCAGTTGGAAGCAATGGCATAATTATGAAATTTAATCAATCTGTATCAACATCAATGGTGAATCTCCTTTATCCGGCTAATCAATCCACAGATATACCTGTGAGTGCTGAGTTTATTTGGGGAATATCATACAGTGCATCTTCTTATGAGTTACAAATAGCAACTGACCTGGATTTTAATACATTAATTGTTGAGGAATCAGAAGTATCATCCACTCGTTTAACACCGGAAACAGAATTAAGCTCGGAAGAATTGTATTACTGGAGAGTGCGAACAGATAATTTCGGTGTAAAATCAGATTGGTCAGAAGTCTTTTCATTTACAACAAAACTTACCACTACCATGGATGGGGGCTCAGATCTGCCAAAAGAGTTCAGCCTCGAACAAAACTACCCTAATCCCTTTAACCCAACCACTGTAATTGAGTTTGCGCTGCCACAGACATCAAATGTCCGGCTGGAGCTATTTAACGTGGTTGGCCAGCGGGTTGCCACACTGGTAAATGAAACGCGTCAGGCCGGTGTACACCAGATAGACCTCGACGCTTCACAGTTTGCCAGCGGCGTATACTTCTACCGGCTCAACACAGGCAACAGCGTAATAACCCGCAGCATGACGCTGATTAAATAAGAAGACAGGGTTCCCCGGCATTCGCCGGGACCGGCTCCGAGCCGAAGGCGATTCCCACGAAGTGCTCATTTTTTAAACGCGACAGCGAAAAGCACCGGCAGGGTGCAAATGTTGACATTCTGCCACTTGCCGCCTACATGTTGATTTTATCCAGTGGTTGTATTTGGGAAAAAATTCTGAGGCTATCGTTCAATGCCGTTAATGAATCTAATAGCAGATTTACACGTGCAAACATCTATCTACCCAATTAGATTATTCCGATTGCTATAGACCTGAGTTCGATTTTTAATTTTGGAAGATTAGTGGAGATAAATAGGTGTAAATACTGAATATTGTATGAGTTGTTTGCAATTCATCTTTGTCAATCAATCCGTTGTCAATTTCCAACTCAAGCTGATCAAACTGCTTCCAGGCATCATCTGAATAATCACTTTTTCGGATGTTTCGATGATTTTTTTCAAAGCTTCAACCAGCAACGGTTCAACATCAATATGATCTTTCCAGTCGAGTAGCCAAGGGGAATTTCACCCCAAGGCTCTCACAGAACCGTACGTGATAGTCTCCCATCATACGGCTCTTGTCGTCGAATGGCTCTCGCAATCTGCCCCATCTCAATCAATCTTCCCAGTTTACACTGGTTGTTAATCGCCATGTGGCTCAACAACTCAGCTCCTTCGCTCCTGGCCGCTTTCACAGGCTATCATCACTACTACGCGCTGATCCGCCCCGCCTGCCTGCCAAGTTTGGGCCTCGCAGGATTTCTGCTTGCACCCACTTGCACTCTCGGCAGGTCGGTTCCCTTGTTCCGTTGCAAAGCCTGACTCGATGTCCCGCGACCTTAACACCGCCTGCCGTACAGCCAGTATCAGCTTGCACCCGCTGTACTTTGTCCCGGCGAATCAGGTACTTCCCCGGTTCCGACAGAGTTTAACGAATATCGGTGCTTCAACAGTCGTTCACTTGCCCCAAAGGGATCCCCCGGGACGTTCGGCTCGTTCGAGTCTTACCTGATGAGTCGTCGCTCACCTTTTCCTTCTCGCTCAGCACCCGCTAACGAGCACCAGAAGGTGGTTTGTCCCGAAGGGGTCCCTCACGGGGAAGGCGCTGGCTGACAGCGCCTTCGGTAGGCCAACTACCATCTTCACAACAGCA
>CAZXYQ010000065.1:0-15402 GCA_964644975.1 uncultured Rhodohalobacter sp. | reverse complement strand
AGCCATCCTGGAGGAGAGAACGGATTGATTGGCAAAGTCAATATAGATCACCTGGGTGCCCCAGGCAGTCGCACCGGAAGCAAATCCGATGATGAACGCCCTGAAGCTCCCTGTAAAGAGCACTGCACCCAGTAAAATTGCGGGAAAAATTAGCGCCCACCAGGGAAGAAAAAGCGTTGTGAGCCAGAATGTGAATGACAAGAGCAAAAAATCCCGCATGTTTGTACGTCAGGGTAAAGTTCAGTCAATTTTTCATCCGTAGTGACCCTCTTTTAGGTCACACCAGAATTACAGAGTATAACGGATTGTAGGCTTTTCTGAAATAGAAAAAATTTTTCAGTCTAAACAGGCTGAAAAGTCACATCGGAAAAATTTCAATTTTTTTCTGAACTCGTAAACGATTTGAGTTTCAGGCTGGTTATTTAAGCAGAAATAGTTTCACATTAAACAATAATTAAAAAAAGAAGCACAATGAGTGTAAAAGAAAAGATTAAAGACGTATATAACCATATCCAAAATGGAACCGCATTGGATGCCTTTGAGAAATATTACGCTGAGAACGTAGATATGATTCTCGAAGATGGTACCGTAGTGTCCGGTAAAGATGCCAACCGCGACAGAGAAAATGAGTTCTTCGGAAGTGTTGAATCATTTAACGGCATGGAAGTAATATCAATTACTGCTAATGAGGAGAAAGGAACCACAGCAGTAGAGAGCTGGATGGATGTAACCTTTAAAGGTGCTGACGAATCAACGAAACTCGAGCAGGTTGCTACACAGCAGTGGAAAGACGGCAAAATTGTGAGAGAGCGATTTTACGGTACCCAGCAGGGGTAATATTCCCTGTTCTTCACTATATAAGATTAAAGCCACGTCATTCGGCGTGGCTTTGATTTATTAATGACCAGGTATCTTTGGATTTAATGCAGTAACTGTCCCAGATTTGTTTCATATATCAAAACGGCCGGATATGCTTCATCATAGTATAAATCAGCAACATATAACCGATTCTCTTCATCAAGATATAAAGGTTTAAATGAAAACGTGTTATCAACACCTATGAATGAGATATCGTTATCACTAAGGTCGATTGTTCTTAAAAAATCGTTATCCCCAACTTTGTAAATATTTACTTTAGGCAGAATTTTTCCCTCTTCAAACCTCCCGTAAAAATGAAGTAAGTAGTTACTATTCCCAACCAAACCAAAAGTAGCCCCAATCATTCTGAAAAAATAGTTTCCTGATCTGCCTGACATGCTTCCGAAACCACTTTCATTACTATTATCTCTGATCTGATTTCGATTATCCCAATCATGTTTTTCATAAAAATCATCCAGGGGTATTCCTAAAATTGATGAAGTCATCACCTGCTTATTAAAAGTACCTACAGTGCCCGTGTATATATATGGTACCATTGCAATTTTATTATCACCAAACGTTGTTGATAAATATGTAGGTGATTTTGACAATCGGGCCTCAAACGGATTACCTGAATCGAAGTAAATTTCATAAAGATCGAAAAACTCATTCTTTTTTTCTTCAAATGAATGGTCAAAATAATGAAGAAAATGACCGTTTTGTTTTTCCTGGATTAGATTAATAAAGGCTAAAAGATAGCCCTGATCAGAAGGGTATATAAACTGTGCAGAAGCGTGTATGCTTTCCGGCAGCATTTTTGTATTCAGCAAATTTTTTTCATCATCAAATATAGTAACCCGCGATTGGCGACGATCAAGAACGATCAACTGATTTTCATCGTCAAAATAAAAGTCTGTAATTTCACTGAATTCGCCAGGCCCTCTGCCCCGCCCTCCTATAGTATGTATGAATGTACCATTACCATCAAAAACTCTGATTGCATTGTCACTACTGTCGGTAATATACATCTTATCAACAGCTAATTTGATATGTTGAATATTACTGAACATGTAGGCTCTGTTTTCTGAATATTCGCTTCCGATTTTTTGAATTTCAACGAGCTGAAAATCTTTATTTTGACTAAAAGTATTATCAGAGATGAAGATAAGCGAAGCGAAAAAAGTACATGCTATTATCTTTTTCATCTTTCTGGGATTTTTAATACTAAGAATACTAATTTAATTTTCGCCTGGGTCTGTTCCACCCCCATCGCAATTTGGAAAACCTATTACTCTACAATTATCTGGTGGTGTATGACCAGGAAAATATTCACAGTCGTGATACCCTGAAACTTGGCCGCCATCTTCGCAGGCAGAAATTGATGCACAGCTATGGCAGTCACCTGTATTTATTAGGTATGTTGTGTTAAGGTGATTTGCAGCAATGAAAAATGTCAAACTAAATAGTAATAAAAGAAATGCCATTACATTTTTGGTTGAATTATTCATGATTCCTCCAGTTTAATTATCGGTTATTTGGTTTGCTAATGCATCAGAAAATGAAATTTCTTTGCTTTCTAACATAGTAGTACTACCAGATGGTAAAAGAAATCCGTGAAATACTGTATTTTTACGGTTCTCAATCAAATACATTTGATTTTGAGCCCCATAAGTTTCTGAAAAATTACCATAATCAAAAACGTGCAGATCCGATGTTCTGATAAATGACAGATCATCAACTCTATCTGCAATCTGTGAAGATAATATAAACCTATCTGCCTGTCGTTTATCAGTTCCGTGATACACTAGTAGTGATGTGAAGTTGTATGCCAGAAACTTTGTTTTATTAACCAGCTCCAAGTAATCTGATATCTCATTTAAACAATTACTGCATGGATCAGAACCTGATATGAACAGTAATATATAGTCTGTGGAGTTTTCAGGTCTTAATTTAAGATTAGGAAAACTATTTTTGAGCGTTTCAAGCTGCTCAGTGGTTAGGTTTAAATCTAATTTATAATGGATAACTTTTTCAATTTCCTGCGAATAATTAGCAGAATCCGGATCGTCAAAATAAATATTCCAAATCGAGGCGAGAATTATTATGACGCTAAGTATTGAGACCGGTATGTATATTTTAGTATTGTCCACGATTAAGTGTAAAAAAAAAACGATTATTAGCAATATTTTTCAAAATCTTAATCTACCAAAGGATTAACTACTCAATATCGAATGAGTAATTGAAATTTAAGCGAAGCTTAGGGGATTTTTTTAATACAAAAACCCAAACAACCAAAGCGGGATTTTATTTCCGGTTCCCCCTTTGATGCCGTCAGCAGCAATCCAGGCATTGGGTATCCCCCGGATCTGGTCAAAAGCCTTTCCAGGTCCCCCGATTTCAAAAGTCCAGGTATCATCCACCATAAAATCGGCAAACCTGGATGAGGTTACCTTATGCCGAACCTGGAGCTGGCTCATAAAAAAGGTCTCCCGTATATTGCCCAGTTCCGGTTTGTTTTCGGAATAGAGCCATGCAAGATTAGGGTTGTGCAGGTAAATCTTTTCCGGTTTTTGAAGATAACTTATTCCTTTAGTGTCGCTCCTCAGCAGGAAAAGTATTTCCGCTCGGTGCAGTAAATCGAACATTTTAAGGACCGAGTTTCGGGGCAGGTCCAGTTTAACCGACAGCTTTGAGATGTTGGGTTTAAAAGGAACCGACTTGCTGATTACATAAATCAGCTTTTTCATATTGCGTACAGTGGTGTGGTTCAGCTCTTCAAAAGGAGCTACATCAACATCTAATACCAGGCTAGTCATCTCACGGAGTTTTTGGGGATAGGTTTGCATCCCCTCGTTAAAAAATGGGTAATACCCGTAACGCAGATATTCACTGAACGTTTTAAAGATATCGACACGATCGTGGTAACCGGAACTTATCTCGTGATGTGTTTTGAGAATATCTTCAATCGGAATCACATCAAATTTCAGGCCATGCCGGAGCTGTAAAAACTCCCTGTATGACAATCCCGCCAGGTGATACACCGCTGCCCGCCGGGAAAGATCTTCCCGGCCTTTTGACAGTTCAAGAATAGATGACCCGGTTACCACTATATGCAGGTCCGGATAGTTATCATACACATTTTTAAGGTCTTTCGACCAATGGCTATAGCGGTGTACTTCGTCGAGGTAAAATTCACGATAACCCTCATCGTAAAGTTTCTCAACCAGGGTTACAAGGCGATTCACTTCAAAATAGATATCATCAAGGCTCAGGTAGATTCCCTTGCCGCCCGTCTCCTTTAATCGCTGCAGCAACAGTGTAGTTTTGCCTGTCCCGCGCTGGCCGGTTACCACAAGCAGACGCTCATTCCAGTCGATCTCCTTGTAGAGATATCTCCGGAAACCAACAGAAGTATGTTCTGTTTTCTTCTTTGATAAGGATATTAATCTTTGCATTGCTTTTTCTGATTAACAAATTCTTTTTTTGTTAATTAAATAAAACACAATATAATTTTGCTTTTTATAAAAAGCAAAATAACAATGGTTGTTTTAAGTAACCCATTCTCTCGGATGTTTCAGCACCTCAATCAGTTCTAGCTCTTTCGTCCCCGGTTCAGGATGATGATCATAATCCCATCGTACTCTTGGTGGCAAGCTCATCAGAATCGATTCAATTCTTCCGTTGGTTTTCAGGCCGAATAGCGTACCGCGGTCGTGAATCAGGTTGAACTCCACGTATCGTCCCCGGCGAATCTCCTGCCAGTAGCGCTGGGCAGGATTGTAAGGTTCAGTTTTTCTTTTTTCCGCGATAGGCTGATACGCTTTAATAAATGAGCTTCCCACATCGGTTGTGAACGTATACCAATCTTCGAGACTCATGGAGTCATTTGCCCGCAGATAGTCGAAAAAGAGTCCGCCAATACCGCGCCCTTCCCCACGGTGCGCGTTATGGAAATACTCATCGCACTCCTGTTTATATTTGGGATAAAGCTCTTCTCCATGGCGGTCGCACGCAGATTTAAAGACTTTATGAAAGTGCACGGCATCCTCTTCAAAAAGATAGTAAGGTGTCAGATCCGCCCCGCCGCCAAACCAGCCGTCAACAGCGTTCTCCATCGCTTCATCGTCATAGAGTTCGAAGTATCGGAAATTGGCGTGAACGGTGGGAACCATTGGGTTTACAGGATGGATCACCAATGAGAGTCCGCCGGCCCAAAACCATCCGCTCTCCACGTCAAAATGTTTTTTAATCGGATCAGGCAGTTTGCCCCACACTCGTGAAATATTCACACCACCTTTTTCGAAAAGATCGCCTTTTTCAATCACGCGGGTCCGACCGCCACCGCCGCCATCCCGCTCCCAGTTATCCTCGTGAAATTTCCCGCTACCGTCGGTCTTCTCCATTGCGGCACAGATTTCATCCTGTAGGTTGTCGATGTAGTTCGAGAAGTTTTGTTTGATTTGTGACATGTTGGAAATAATTTGTTTGTTTGGGAATAAAAAGTCCCCCTTTAAAGGGGGGATGATTGGACGCGTCCAGCGGACAATCCGGGGGGATGACGACGGAGAGTTGATCTGATCACGAATTAATTCAAGCTTCCTGCACCTGCCTGTCATCCCCCTCTCGCTCCGCTCGTTTCCCCCATCAAGGGGGGGGCTATTTTGCCCTTTCACTCACTTTTCACTTTTCACTTTTGCCTTTTCACTCACTTCTCACCCCTATACTCCTTCACCGTATCCACAAATGCCCTTGCGTGATCAACGGGAATATGCGGCAAAATTCCATGGCCGAGGTTGGCGATATATTTTTGCGTGCCGAATCGGTCGATCATTCGCCTGGTTTGGCGTTCAATTTCAGGGATCGGGGAGAGGAGGCGAACGGGATCAAAATTTCCCTGCAATGTGATATTATTGCGGGTTTTTTCGCGGGCGAACTCCGGACTGATGGTCCAGTCGATGCCCAGTGCAGCAGCGCCGCTTTTATAGCTTAGCCGCTCAAGCGCATACCAGGATCCTTTCGCAAAAAGAATGACCGGCACATCTTTGATCGACTGCGTGATCTCAAGCAGATATGGCATCGCCCACTCGTTAAAATCGTCCGGACTCAGCAGGCCGCTCCAGGAATCGAACAATTGGATTGCCTGCGCTCCCGCCTCCACCTGCGCCTGCAGATAGTCGATGGTGGCTTTGGTCAGCTCTTTCATCACGTGACGTGCTGCATCAGGATGCTGATAGAGAAACGCTTTTGCTTTATCAAACGTCTTGGAGCCTTCGCCCTGCACCATATAGCAGAAAAGAGTCCATGGAGCACCGCCAAAACCGATGAGAGGAACGCGGCCGTTAAGCTCGTGGCGGGTCAGCGTGATCGCCTTCATGACGTGATCCAGCTTTTGAGGCACATCTTCAGCCAGGATGGAAAATGCATCATCCACCGTTTTGATGTTGTTTTCCAGAACGGGCCCTTTTCCTTTCACAAGATCCACATCAATCCCAAGCGCCTGCGGAATAGTGAGGATATCGGAGAAAATTATCGCCGCATCCGGCTCCAGCTCATCAATCGGCTGCAGGGTGATTTCACACGCCAGCTCCGGTGTTTCAACGCGTTCAAAGAAGGTGTATTTCCGGCGAAGAACCATGTACTGCGGCAAATATCGCCCGGCCTGACGCATCATCCAGACCGGCGGGCGTTCAACCTCTTCACCTTTTAGTGCACGGAGGAACAGGTCGTTTTTGAGTTTCGGGAAGTTGTGGGGCATGGAGATAAATTTAAGTTTTGTAATTAATTTCGAAGTGTCCCCCTTGGAAGGGGGCAATGGGGGATGATAATCGGAGCGTTGAATCTAAATGGAAATTGTTAAAGGATTTAAGACCTTGCTTGTCATCCCCCTGCACCTTCGGTGCTTTCCCCCTTCGAAGGGGGACTATTTACTTCCAGTCTATTAATCCAGTGCAATATTTCACTTTCAACGTTTCTTAAATCATTCATCACGTCATCATCAGAAAATCTGAGGATTTTGAAACCGGCACCCTCCAGCTTTTTCTGTCTCTTTTTATCCCTTTTCCACTGTTGTTCAAACTCGTGGGAATACCCATCAAGTTCAATAATCAGTTTTAGATCCTTGCAAAGAAAATCAGCGATGTAATTTAGTACCGGACGCTGACGAAGAAATGTGTATCCGGTTTGTTTGCCCCGTAGCAGTTCGGACCATAACCTGATCTCTGCTTTAGTAGAATCGGTTCGGAGTTTTCGGGCCAGTTCTTTGAGTTTTTTGTTGTTGTGGGGATTTGTGGCATCCCCCAGCGCCTTCGGCGCTTTCCCCCTTCGAAGAGGGACTTTTTTCTCCCCTAAGACTCTTTCCACAAATCTCAAAAAAACTTCCGTATCCGGTTCGGGGCTGATGTGAACGTGTTTGCCGGATTCTACACTCAGCTCTTCAGCCGTGGTGGGGCCGATGGCAAAGAGTTCAGGAAGTTCGGGCTGACGAAATCCGCCACTCTGGCGAAAGGCCTGCACGGAGCTTGGGCTGTAGAACAACATTCCATTAACAGGTTTCCGTGGAAGTTTCATTTGGTTCAGCTTAGTTGTGTATACAACGATATCCTTAATTTCAATTTTCGACTCGGTAAGATAGAGATGAAATTCATCCCGTCTCTTGTCTCCGCAGAAATGAAGCACAGTGGCATCATTTAGTTCAGGTCTCTTCAAAAAATCATCAATGATAAGATGGGCAAGGCCGACCCCATCCTGCTTTTCGGGCACGGAAATATCATCAAAGCCAATATCTTCGAGCGCCCCGGCGGTTTTTCTACCAACGGCGTAGACGGGAATGTTTTCCGGAAAGGGGACACCGGCCTGTCTGAACTGATGAAATCCTATTACTCCATTCTGACTAGTGAAAGCAAATACCACTTTTTTTGATTTTTCCAGAACTCGTTGTACTGAGAGCCAGTTGGAGCTGATTTCAATCGAGAGAGCCGGTTCTTCGGTAACGCTTAAGCCAAGTTCATTGGCAAGGGAACGCTGAGATTCCGTTAGCTCCCGGGTAATTAATATGTTGCGGGTATTTGGCAAGATCAGATCCTGTTAATAGCCTGAGTTCGATTGTTGATTATAAGTATAAAAGTCCCCCTTAAGAAAGGGGGAATGAGGGGGATGTTAATCGAACTCCAGTGGAAAATTCAATCAACACCCCTCTAAATCTCCCCTTTCTAGGGGAGACTTCTTCTTAGATAATTCAAGAAGATTATTAAGCAAACTTAGGCTTATATCCACTGGTTCTACTTACGTAAATCTTCCACCAGCTTGTCTGCTCCTTGTTCCAGAAGCTTTCGGGCGGCTACGCGGCCCAAACCATTCGACTCTTTTACCGGCGCTGTCATCTCGATATCGTACTGAAGAGAGCCATCAGTTTTCAGCGCAACGGCCTGGAAAATTACTTTACTGTCTTCAATCCACGCATAGGCTCCAACCGGAGCGCTGCACCCGGCTTCCATTTCATTAAGAAGTTCCCGTTCAATGCCGGTGCAGAGGGCTGTTTCAGAATGATTGAACTCTGAAGTAATGTTGATCAATGCCTCGTCATCTTCCCGAACCATTACCGCCATTGCACCTTGTGCAGGAGCCGGGATCATCCAGTCGAGATAGGCAGAAATGTTGTGGTCCAGATTGATTCGTTTCAGTCCGGCCGCGGCGAAAATCGCACCGTGCCAGCCGTTTTCATCCACTTTCCTGAGACGGGTGTTTACATTTCCGCGGATGTTGGTGATTTCATGATTCGGATATCGATGCAGCCATTGCGCTCTGCGACGATTACTGCTGGTGGCGATGATGGCCTGCACGGAAGGATCATTTAAAAAATCGATTCCTTTCGGTGCTACGAGGGAATCACGCGGATCTTCCCGCTTCATCACTGCGGAAACGATAAGCGGCAGCGGGTTTTCTGTGGGCAGATCTTTGAAAGAGTGTACGGCAAGGTCAATCCGTTTTTCCAGCAGTGCGTCATCGAGAGCTTTCGTAAAAACGCCTTTTCCTCCCATCTCCGTGAGCGGGGTGGTAAGATCGAGATCGCCCTCTGATTTCACGAACACAATTTCGGTGGAGTGTCCTGCATGTTGAAGTTGTTCTGAAACCTGGGTCGCCTGCCACGTGGCAAGTTCACTGTCGCGGGTGCCAATGCGAATGGTTTGGTTCATTCCTTCTCTTCAGATTCAAGCTTGAACATTGCGGCTACCATTTTGGCAACATCTTCTTTTTCGTGATGGTCGCGCAGGTGCTCGATGCTGTAGGCGGCAATTTTGTTGACAATCCGGCGGGTCAGGTTATCGATTTTTTCGTGATCGTCGGAGGTGATTTTGTTTTTAAAAAACTCAAACTCATCTTCCCGTATCGATTCAAACTTGCGAGTCAGCGCTTTAATAGTTGGCACCACGCGCTGTTCATTCATCCAGAGCTGGTAGTCGGAAAGCTCCTGTTCAATAATTTTTTTCACAAGAGGAACTTCCTCTTCACGTCTTCGATAGGCGTTGTCTGTTACGTCGCCCAGCATATCCATATTTGCCACATCTACAAAATCGAGGCGCGCCACATTTGGATCGATGTTTCGGGGTACGGACAAATCGAGCATCACCTTAAACTTTGGATTCTCCATAGATGGCTGCATGTGTTCGGGCCTGATCACGGGATCGGAGGCGCCAGTGGCGACGATAACCAGATCGGCTTCTGCAATCTGTTCGGGCAATCGTTCCATATCGGCAACTTCAAGGTTGAACCGGTCGGCAACAAATTCGGCCCTGTTCCGTGTGCGGTTAATCAGCGTCAGTTTGCTGGCCCCGAGGTTGATCAGATTTTTACAGGTTACTTTTCCAATCTTACCGGTGCCAACAAGCAGGATATTTTTATTGGCGAGGCTCTCAAATGTTTGAGCTGCAAATTTAACTGCCGCATAGGCTACGGTAGCAGCACCATGGCCGAGTGATGTTTCATTCCGGGATCGTTTGTGGGCTCTGAACACGTGTTGCATCATGCGATGCATCTCGCCGGAAACCATTCCTTCACTGGCTGAAAGTTCATATCCCTCTTTCACCTGCTTTACGATCTGGAGATCGCCCAGGATCTGTGAGTCGAGTCCGGTTGCTACTTTAAAAATGTGTTCAATGGCGCGATATCCCTCGAGCTCAAACCCATACTTGTGGAATTCATCAAGATTTCCTTTCGAATAGGTTGTTAGCAGGCGGATCAGCTCCCTGGTTGTAGCACCGCTGGCAATTATTTCAGTACGATTGCAGGTAGAAACGGCAAAAATACTGTTAATTCCCTCACGTCTCGCACCGTCTAAAAACAGGCGATTACGCTCGCCACAGAGGCTGAACTTTTCGCGAATCTCAACGGGAGCATCCCAGTGATTGATACCTATAAGTGTAAAATTGTTGGTTGTTGGATGAACCATCCTTATGCAGTAACTGCTTTTTTAGGTTTCTTATTATCCCATTGAACGCTTTCTGGATCTACTTCATGTTTGAGAACCCGGAGAGTTTCTTCTGCCATGGCTTTCAAATAGAGCGGATGGTCGTTCAATCCTTTCATCACCTTCATACTTTCAAATTCAAATCCCTCTTCTTCAAGATCTTCAACTAGCTCAACGCCGAGTTCGTAAAGTGTTTCAATATGATCTGTAACAAACGCTATCGGTATCATCAAAAAGTTTTTGATTCCGTATTCGAGATGTCGCCTTACGAGATCTTCGGTATTTGGCTGGGTCCATTTTTGGGGACCGACTTTCGATTGAAAACCGAGCCAATAGGAGTGTTTTTCTTCCCGCCGCTCCATTACCGCTTCCATTGTCTCCTTAACTTCAACAGTGTAGGGATCGCCGCTGCGAACTTCGAGCAGGGGAGTACCGTGAGCACTAAATATAAGATGCGTTTTCTGCCGTGTCTCTTCATCCAGTTCAGCGAGTGCTTCATCAATTCGTTCGTTAATCGCCTGCAGGTAGCTTTCGTTACGATGATAGTTCTTCACATGAAATTGTTTCCACGGTGCGCCGTCTCCACCAAACTTCTCTTTTTCTACATCTTCCCAATCCCGAAAACTGCTTCCGGTTGTTGTCCATGAAAACTGCGGGTAAAGCGGCATTAAAACTGCATGAGTGATCTCATCTTCCTGCATATCGTCCATAATAGTATCGGCGAACGGCAGCCAGTAGCGCATACAAGTGTATACTTTAAGATCGATTTCCGGAAGGAGTGTTTGGCAATATTTTTCAAGACCCCGGCGCTGAGCTTCCGTAAGCCCGTTGATGGGTGAACAGCAGTCAGAAACAACTTTATTTTTCCGGTTATAGCAGTGCTTATTCCCCGTGCATCCTTTAGGACATCCGTTAATCTCCTTATAATCCTTAGCCACAGACGGGGCACGAAGCTTAGATATTACATTGGAGAATATATTTTGTGTAATGCCTCCGCCGAGTTTTATAATATCTTCATCCCGAAACAGATTTTTCAGGAAAATCTTCACGTTATCTTCGTGGGTTGGCCCACCCAAATTCATTAATACAATTCCTAGTTTCATGTAGAAGGGGGTTAAATCACGTATTCGATTCCATAGACGAGTCAAAATAACTCTTTTTATATGAAGGCGTGGTGAAGAAAGACTCGTAAGAATTAGTCTAAATTATACTGAGGTTGCCTTTAGTCTGTTGGTTTATTTAGAAATAGGATTGTGTGCCGATAATAGAATTGATTTGGCCGGAGTGATAACATGCCAATGATAGCGCCTATATTTTTCTTTAGGTATATGCGTAGCTTTTTTAAATCCCGATTGTTTTACCGAACAGTATGCTCAAATTTTCTCTCGAAGGGTTAGGAACATTAACCCTGGCAGTGGCCATAGGCCTTACTCTAGATCCAATTGCTGCCGGGTTGGTTTTAATGGCTCTTCTCTATATTGGATTTTCGATAACCACCGTGCACCTGAACCCTGCAGTATCACTGGGGGTATGGAGTTTAAATAAGGAGAGTTCACCCGATCTGCTTCTGCGTTTGTCCGGCCAGTTTTCAGGAGCTGTTGGCGGAGCTTTCATCGTATCGTGGATTTCCAGGATTACCTACATACCGAAACCATCTGATAGCACCGGAGTAGGCGAGTTTATTATGCTTGAACTGCTTTTTTCGCTGATATTTGTGCTGCTTTTTCTGGTGATGCTCTATCCTGCCGCGGCCATGAAGAAATCCCTAACAGCTCTTGTTGGCGGGGCGGGGTATGCTGGTTTTCTGCTTGTTGTCGAACCTGTTACAGGCTTTGGCCTGCATCCTGCCTTAAACAGTGCCTTCTCACTTTTCGACTATTTGGATGGCGGCAGCAGCTATAGCTATTTGCCGATCTACTTTTTCACGCCTCTTGTGGGAGCACTTCTGGCGGCTTTAATTCATAAACGGTTGATGAAAAAAAACAGTTAATCCGGCTTTGGTATCGAAAACCAAAATCGGGATCCAGCTCCCGGCTCGCTGCTTACATGGATGGTTGCCCCGTGTGCAGTTAAAATGCTTTTCACTACGGCAAGTCCTAATCCTGTTCCTCCTTTATCGCGCGAGCGGGCTTTATCAGTTCTGTAAAAACGATCGAACAGGCGACTGAGATGACTATCGGAAATCCCGATACCTGTATCCGATACTTCTATTTTCAGATGGTTTTCAGTCTCCTCGGTAGAGACGCTTATATCACCCTCGTTTGTGTATTTAATTGCGTTTGATACAAGATTTTCCAGCACCTGCTCAATTTTATTCGGATCGGCAAACACGGTCGCATTTTTTTGGTCTATTTTCAGTGTTAACCCCTTTTCAGCAGCCCGGTTTTTGAAAAGCTCTTCAATATCTTTGAGGATCAGCTGGATATCAAATGGTTTTTTTTCAATAAAGTAGCTGTCGCTGTCGTAGCGCTGAAGCGTCATCAGATCTTTAAAAAGCCTGTTGATTCGCTCTGTCTGCCGGGCCGCTGTTTCGAGATAGCGTTCTTTTTTTTCCTCTGAGAGATTTTTCAGCTGCAGCATCTCCAGTGAGCCGGAAATTGTGTGAAGCGGATTTCTGATTTCGTGGGTGATATCAGCAAAAAACTGCTTTTGTCGGTCGTAGAGATTTTTTAGAGCTTCATTGTCTGCCCGAAGGCGCTCCGCCATCTGGTTGAGCGATTTTGCCAGCGTCCCAAATTCATCCTTGCGATCGAGCTGTAGCGTGCGGTTAACGTTGCCACCTGCAATGTCGCGGGCAGCAGATTCAAGCTGCACAATGGGTCTTGAGATAGAACGCGAAAAAAGAACGCTCACCAGGATAACCAGCCCCATAGAGATGAACATGCCCGTATAGATAATCCAGCGGATCGTTTTTATTGGCTCATAAATTTGGTCTTTATAAATGCTTACCTGTATATATTTAGCCGGGTTGTTGGTGCCTGTCAGGGATGTATAGCTTACAAGCTCGTCACTATCCGCCCTGTTTACGAGCTGTACATCAGCAGAATTTCTGAGATCAGTACGCTGATCGGCAGTGAGGATCTGCGTACCGGTAGCGTCTTCAAAATAGGGTACAGACGTAAAAAGGATGCCATCTTCATCATAAATCGCAATTCTGTATCCCGATGTGCGGGCTGCCTCATTCAGGCTGGTTTCGAACTGTTCATCAAGCTGAAGATTTTGAATGGTGATAGCCAGCCATTCGGTATCGTTAATAATCTGCTCCTCGCCTTCGTTGAGCAGGTAGTTACGGATAAAAAGTATGGAGTAGCTGCTGATGGCGGTGATTCCAAAGATCAGCAGAAGAATAAATGTCCAGGCCAGCTTTGCACGTATGCTCATACCTGCACAATATCACGATTCAGGCCGTATCCAAGCCCCCGATAAGTTTTGATAATATCGGATGAACTGCCCATTTTGAGCCTCAGATTTTTTATGTGTACATCAACGGTACGATCAAAAACAAATTTGTCGTCATCCCCGATATGTTCAAGGATCTGCTGGCGGCTATACACCATTTTTGGATTTTGAAAGAAGAGCTCCACAAGCGCATATTCTGTAGAAGTTAACTCCACGCGTTTTTCTTTGTGATAGAGATCCTTTCCGGTGATGTCGAGATAAAGGTCTCCATGCTGAATCCATTTACTGTTTTGTGGCTTTTGACGGCGCAGTAGCGATTCAACATGCGCTTTCACCAGTTTCAGGCTGGCCGGTTTTGGGATATAGTCATCTGCCCCGAGTTCAAGCCCTTCAATTTCATCTTTTTCCTGGTCTCTTGCCGTCAAAAAGATCACCGGAATTCCGGACAGCACCGGGTGTTTTCGTATCCTTTTGCAAATCTCTTTGCCATCGATATGGGGAACCATGATATCGAGAATAGCCAGATCTATTTCATCGGCACGCTTTTCTATCAGTGATACGGCCTCACGGCCATCGTAGGCAATGAGAACCTTGTAATCCTCAATTTCTAAAAAATTGGCCAGCATGTCAGCAGGCTCTTTTTCATCTTCAACCAAAAGAATAGTGTGTTTATGGTGCATAAGTTGCCGTCATACGTTATTATTTGAACGTGAAAATAGTAAAAAGCTAGTAGATTAGTTAGAATAGATCATTCGAATCAGATATAAAATAAACTGCCAATGTACTACGAAAAAAAAGTTATCTGGATTACCGGGGCATCCTCAGGTATAGGAGAATCACTGGCATATGCGCTCAACAAAAAAGGGGCACGCTTAATTCTCTCAGCAAGAAGAACTGAGGAACTGGAACGTGTGAAAAATAGCTGCCAGGGCGATCCTGAAAACATTGTGGTTCTTCCGTTAGACCTTGCCGACAGTGCCTCCATTCCCGGCAAAGCAAAAGAAGCTGAGGCGGTGTTCGGCCAAGTGGATATTTTATTTAACAACGGCGGCATCAGTCAGCGCGCACTGGCGCTTGAGGCTGAAATAGAATCGGTACGACATTTGATGGAGATAAATTTTTTTGGCACCATTGCACTTACAAAAGCTGTAGTTCCCGCCATGATCGAGCGGGGGCACGGCCATGTTGTGGTTACCAGCAGCGTGATGGGGAAATTTGGCACCCGTTACAGGTCGGCATATGCGGCCTCTAAACATGCACTGCACGGCTGGTTCGACTGTCTGCGACAGGAAGTTCAGGAGAAAGGGGTTGATATAACGCTGGTTTGTCCTGGCTATGTGAAAACGAATGTTACAAAAAATGCAATTACAGCCGATGGCAGCAAACTCAATGAGATGGGCGATGCACACAAAAAAGCGATGAGCTCCGATCGTTTCGCCGAAAAATTGCTCCCTAAGGTATCAGCCGGCAAACAGGAGATCTATATCGGCGGAAAAGAGGTGGCTGCAGTATATCTGAAGCGGTTATTTCCGAAGTTACTTAATAAAATTCTGATGCGGGCAAAGGTAACATAGTTGTAGGATAGTAGATTAGTGATAAGAGTTATTAGTGTTAAGTTTTTAGTTCAAAAAACTCAAAACTCAACATTTAACACTAATCACTATAGTCTGAGATCTCAAATC
>CAZXYQ010000064.1:0-15635 GCA_964644975.1 uncultured Rhodohalobacter sp. | reverse complement strand
AACACCTATTGTTTTCAATGTAAATATGATATTTTGTGCAATATAAAATAAGCTGTTAAACTAACCACACATTCATCATTCCGCAACTTTTTAATGACAGCTTTTATTATTTTATTAATTCAATTTGAAAAAGAATAACTCCTTATGCCGGAACAGGCTATTTTAGATTCAAAATTAAAAACAGATCATTCTTTGAAGTCTCTATCAGTAATTACCGAGCCAATACAGGATGACCTTGATATTTTCAGGGACTTTTTCCAGAAACAGACCGATACCGATATCTTTCTTTTAAACAAGATTATGCGGTATTTACTGCGTCAGAAAGGGAAAGAGATCCGCCCTACCCTTGTCTTTATGAGCGCGCGCATGTTTGGCGAGATTGACAAACGAAGCTATATCGCAGCCACCATGATTGAGCTGCTTCACACCGCTACACTTATCCACGATGATGTAGTCGACGAAGCCGATAAGAGGCGGGGATTTTTAAGTATAAATAAGCTTTGGAAAAACAAAGCCGGCGTTCTGCTGGGTGATTTTCTGCTCTCAAAAGGATTACTTATTGCTCTTGATAATAAAGAGTACGACATGCTCCAGATTTTATCCGGCGCGGTGAAACAGATGAGTGAGGGGGAGCTGCGTCAGCTAAAAACAGCTAAATTGTTTAATATGACGGAAGATCGATATTATCAGATTATATCCGAAAAAACAGCAAGCCTGATATCGGCATGTTGTGAGTGCGGGGCCTCGGCAGCCTCCCACGATAAGGGCACCATTCAGACGATGCGCGAAATTGGACTGAAAATAGGGATCGCATTTCAGATAAAAGATGACCTATTTGATTATGGGCTGGATGATGTGGGGAAACCAAAACGCAATGACATTCAGGAACGAAAAGTGACTCTTCCACTCATTAAAGCTTACGAAAAATCATCTTCCCTGGAAACACTTCGTATTAAACGATTGATGAGAAAGCGAAAAAAGAGCGATAAAGATGTAAATGCAATCGTTGAATTTGTGCATGAAAAAGATGGTCTTCTCTCTGCCAAAGAGTCAATGAATAGGTATGCAGAACAGGCCCTCGAGCAGCTTGAAACCTTACATGTGGAGAAGGGTTCCGAAGATTTCAAAAATCTGGTAGAATTTATTATCAACCGAAAGAAATAATTTTTAAACAAATTACCATGAGTCATATTTTCTTGTCAGATGTCCATCTTGGTGCATTCTCAGATCTTGCCGATCAGAGAGTTCGTCATGATCTGGCGGAATTGATTCGGTATTGTTCAGATCAAAATATTAAGATTCATATCCAC
The DNA here is from genome assembly GCA_964644975.1 of uncultured Rhodohalobacter sp. Taxonomy (GTDB): domain Bacteria; phylum Bacteroidota; class Rhodothermia; order Balneolales; family Balneolaceae; genus SW132. The sequence continues at coordinate 14,325 of CAZXYQ010000064.1, read as the reverse complement.
GGCGACCTGTTTGACTATTGGATGGAGTACCCTAAATGGCGGCCGGATATTGGTAAGAAAATTCTGGAACGCTTCTCTGACTACATGAAGAAGCACGGCCCAATAAACTATGTAACTGGAAACCATGATAACTGGACCAGTGGCTATTTCGAAAAACTGGGCTTTAATATCAGCCACGACTTTTTTGATCTTTCCCTAAATGGAAAGCGCCTGTTTCTGCACCATGGCGATGGATTGAGCGTCCCCGATCTGAATCTGCCCCGCCCTACCATGCACAGGCTTTTAAGAAACAAAACGTTTGTAAAACTGTATCAAAAGCTATTGCCGCCAAAAGCTGGCATTTCAGCAATGAAAGTATTTTCTAAAATAAGTAAACGACGCGCTTACTGCGATCCGTCGATTCTGAACGACTGGTCGAAGCAGTTTCTTGAAAACTCAACGTACGACATCGTAATTTGTGGTCACGATCACCATCCACGAATTCATGAGTATGAATTTGGAACTTACATGAATACCGGCACTTTCTTTGAGCACAGAACTGTTGGTAAATATACCAATGGCATACTTAAACTCGTTACATGGGATGCAGAGCTCAAGGCACTTAAGCCGTATGACAATAGATTACAAACCACCGCCAATTTATGAGCGACGATACGAACAACTTTGACAAAGAACGATATTTCAACGATCCTGAGTATCGAAAACAGGTACTTGCAGATCGTAAGAAAAATAAAAATGTAGCCCCACCTGAGGACAGAGCCACCGGACTGTCAGCCATAAAGAAGAAGATTTTGATTGGCGGCCTTTCTCTCCTCGTATTTTTTGGTGTAGTTACCACAGGATATGTTTACTATCTGTTTCAGGGACTTCCATCCATACAAGAGCTTGAGAATCCGCAAACTGCCATTGCCTCTGTTGTAAAGAGCCGCGATGGAGTGGTATTGGACAGGTATTTCACTGAAAATCGTACATATGTTCCCATTGAACAAATTTCCCCAAATATTGTTGATGCACTGATTGCCACTGAAGATCACCGATTCTACACCCATTGGGGTATTGATGCGGAACGGCTTGCAGGCTTACCAATATATTGGCTTCAAGGCCGGTTTCAGGGCGGGTCAACCATCAGTCAGCAGCTGGCGCGAAATCTCTATCGAAAAATCGGTCGTGAAGTGTCCGTTACACGAAAACTGCGCGAAATGCTGACCGCCATCCAAATTGAGCAGAACTACACCAAAAAAGAGATTATTGAGATGTATCTGAACACGGTGGAATTTGCTAACAGCACTTTTGGAATTGAATCTGCCTCACAAACACACTTCGGAAAACCCGCAGGAGATATTACGGTATCAGAGGCAGCCACGCTCATCGGAATGCTGCGAGCCACCCATGCCTATAATCCAAGGTTGTTTCCAGAGCGATCCATGCAGCGCCGAAATGTTGTGCTTGGGCAGATGATGCTTAGAGATTTTATCACACCTGAAATTTTCACCAACCTATCCATTGAAGAGATTGTATTAAACTACCAGCCCCCCTCGCGTTCCGGACGGGAAAGCCGCTATTTTGGAGAGTATGTGCGCCAGCAAGTCACGCGGTGGACCCAGGAAAACGGTTACGATCTTTTTACTGACGGGCTGACCGTTTACACTACTATCGACTCGAGGCTTCAGCGCCATGCTGAGAGATCCGTCAAGGAGAATCTCACTGAATTCCAGACTACTTTTCAAAGAGAGTGGACAAGCCCCGGCGGCGAATACATGGATCGCTTCTGGGAAGAGTTTCCCGGATTTTTGCGGGAGTTTATCCGTGACACGGATCGTTACAAAAATGGATTTAGTAAATTCGAAACCAACCAGGAGTCGGTTGTTTTTGAAAACCTCATGGCTGATGAAGCGTTCATTGACTCGGTAAAGAGGGCCCGGACAAAACTCCAGGGCAGTTTTGTGGCCATTGAGCCAAATAACGGCAATGTTTTGGCCTGGGTAGGTGGAATGGACTACGGTCAACAGCAGTTCGACCATGTGTATCAGTCGAAAAGACAGGCCGGTTCAACCTTTAAACCTTTTGTCTATTCAATTGCGGTTGATAACGGGTATATGCCCTACCACAGATTCTCAAAATACCCGGTTAGTTTTATTCAGCAAGGGGGCGGCATCTGGAATCCAAAGGACCGTGTTGTTCCTGACGGGCCTGAAATGGTTCCTCTGCGCGATGCACTCGCCAGGAGCTTGAATAATGTTACGGTACGGCTGCTGCCGGAAATAGCCGGAGCCCCGGGCACAAACCGGCTTCAGGATCTGCAACCGGCCGCCCGTAAAATAAGAGATATGGCTACCTTGCTGGGCATCGACCTGAGCGGCGTCAGCGGAGACTACCCGTCTATAGCGCTTGGTACTGCAAACGTTTCGCTTTTAGAGCTGGTCAGCGCCTACACAACTTTCGCCAACGAGGGTGTTCACATTGATCCGCTCGCCGTAACGCGAATTGAAGATAAAGAGGGAAATGTACTGGTAGAGTACTTCCCCGATTACAGTGGTGAGGCGATCAGTCCGGAAACGGCCTACATCATGATTGATATGATGCGTGGCGTAATTCGTGGTGGCGACGGTTTTCACGGTACCGGCGTACGAATGAGTAATGTTTATAATGTTCAGCAAGATATTGCCGGAAAAACCGGAACCAGTCAAAACAGCTCCGATAACTGGTTTGTAGCGATGATGCCCCATATAGTCATGGGCTCCTGGGTGGGCGGTGAAGATAATTTTGTAAGATTTCCAATAAATATGCCAACAAGTATAGGTCAAGGTGCGCGAACCGCACTCCCCATCGTAGGCTCGTTTATTAACTACGCAACCGATGATCCCGATGCCCCATGGAGCTACGAGCCTTTTCAGCCGCCACCCGGATTTATTATGCCGGAAGATCCTGACGCAGGAAGGGATCGGGAGGAAGAAGGTCGCGGAAGAATCAGCTGGTAAGCTTCAAACGCTCATTCAATTTTCTATGATTCGGGATCTTTTTTTTTAAATACACCTTCATCGACCATTAGGTACGCTTCTTTTATTAGAAAGCGAAAAAATTCTACGTTACCATAAACTGAGGCTCGAGCATACATTAACGCCTCAACCGTTTTTTATCCATACAGCTTTCGATTTCAAAACTTAAAAGAACCTAAATTTTTTATTAAAAAACGTTCCAAATTGGCTCAAAAACACCCTATATTGGAGCCTTAATTTAAGATAGAAAACGGAACGAATACGTTGGGTGATTATTTACCCACTCAATTCAACTTTTGATCTTTATGCTTGAACAATATATGCCGATCGTCGTGCTACTGGGTGTAGCGATTGCTTTGGCCGTTATTTTGATGTCACTGTCCAGATTAATGGGCCCTTTCCGCCCCAATAAAACAAAGCTCACAGCGTACGAAAGTGGTATGGACCCGGTTGGACAGGCCAGAGAGCGGTACTCAATTGCTTTCTATTTAGTGGCCATGGAGTTTATCGTTTTCGATCTCGAAGTTGTATTTGTGTACCCATGGGCAGTCGCATTTTTAACACATGGTGCAGGAACGTTCCTTGCCATGGTCGTATTTATAATAATCCTGTTCATAGGTCTGATTTATACAATCAAAAAGGGTACGTTAGACTGGGATATGAAGAATATTAAACACCAAGAAGTTAAACAGTAGCAAAATATGGGTTTAGAAAGCGCACTCGGAGAAGGATATTTAACAAGCAGGGTTGATAACCTTGTAAACTGGGCCAGAGCGAATGCTGCATGGCCCATGCCAATGGGCCTGGCTTGCTGCGCCATCGAAATGATGGCATTTGCGGGCCCAAAATATGACGCCGCACGATTTGGCTCAGAGGTGATGAGATTTTCACCCCGCCAAAGTGATGTGATGATCGTTGCCGGCTGGTGCACGTATAAAATGTCGCACGCAATTCGGCGTATTTGGGACCAAATGCCGGATCCCAAATGGTGCATCGCCATGGGAGCATGTGCATCCACCGGCGGAATGCACCGATGCTACGGTGTTGTTCAGGGAGTAGATAATTTCCTGCCTGTAGATACTTATATCTCCGGCTGCCCACCACGGCCTGATGCTGTTCTGCACGCTCTGATGAAAATTCAGGACAAGATAAAAACAGAACACTCCGTAATGCTCGACACATAATCTACTGTAATGAATTTAGAACTTTCAGAATCTCTTCAACATACAATCGATCAGCTGTCAGACAAATATTCCGACAAGCTCATTGAAGTATATCAGTCCTCCGGTGATACATTTGCCAGGATTGAGGCAGATGCGCTTCTCGACGTTTGCACATTTCTTAAAGAAGAGCACCATTTTGTTTATCTAAGCGATGTTATTGGCACCGATCGCTACACGTCAGATGAGCGTTTCGAGGTAATTTACAATCTTCTATCTCTAAAAAATCGTGATCGGTTGTTTTTGAAGGTAAGATGTAGCGAAGAGAATCCTCAAGTTAACTCCGTTGTTCCTGTGTGGCCCGGCGCCAATTGGAACGAAAGGGAAGTGTACGATATGTTCGGCATTCGTTTCAATAATCACCCCGATCACCGTCGAATATTTATGCCGGAGGATTTTCAATATTATCCACTTAGAAAAGAGTTCCCTCTGCTTGGCATCAAAGGATCTATAGAGCTGCCAAATACAACGCCGGACACAGAATAAGAGCTTATTATGAAACTATCTGATATTCAGTCCAAAGTTAATTCCACTTTTTTTAAGGAGCATCAAAAGCAGCTCTACCAAAGTCTTGAAGATAAGCACACCACCATCGAACAGATGGATGATGGTGACCCGCTTACGTCTAAGATGATTTTAAATATGGGACCTCAGCATCCGGCCACCCACGGCGTACTCAGACTAGTGCTTCAGCTGGACGGTGAGACCATTGAAAAGGTAAAGCTAGATATTGGGTACCTGCACAGGGGTGTTGAAAAAATTGCGGAAAATAAGACCTATCAGGAGTTCATGCCTTATACAGACCGCATGGACTACCTCTCCCCATACAGCAATAACGTTGCGCTCTGCACTGCTGTAGAAAAAATTGCTAACGTTGAAGTCCCTGAACGTGCTCATTACATCCGAATGATCGGATGTGAACTTGCCAGAATTTCATCACACCTTCTATGGCTGGGCACAATGGTGATGGACGCCGGAGCCGTTTCATTTTTTATCTGGACATTTAAAGAGCGTGAAAAGGTATACGACATCATGGACCTGCTGGCCGGGCACCGGTTTACCGTTTCCCACTCCAGAATTGGCGGGGTAGCAAACGATATTACTGACGATGCCATGGCCGCTATCAAGGAGTTTGCGCGCGACTTTCCTAAAGAGATTAAAGATTATCATAAGCTGCTCGACCGCAACCGCCTGTTCTTCGACAGAAATGAGGCTGTAGGTGTGTTGCAAACGAAGGACGCACTTGCCATCGGCGCCGCAGGCCCTGTTCTTCGTGCCACGGGTTATGGCTACGACATACGAAAATTTGCACCTTACGCAAGATATGATGAGGTAGAATTCGAAGTCCCAACACGGCTCGAAGGCGATAATCTCGCCCGGTATTTTGTTCGAATGGAAGAGATGACTGAGAGTATCAACATTATTAATCAGTGCATCGAAAAACTACCAAAAGGTCCCGTCCGGACCGACAATGCCAAGCAGGCCTACCCTTCCAAAGATGAAGTCTATTATTCCATGGAAGGAATGATTCATGACTTTATGATGACGGATACCGGTATTTGTCCGCCTGATGGTGCTGAAGCCTATCACGCGGTAGAATCTCCTAAAGGCGAACTTGGCTACTTTATTCAAAGTGACGGAACAGGGCACCCCTGGAGATTAAAAATAAATGCACCATCATTTGCCAACTTACAGGTTCTTGAAAATGTCCTGGATGGTGAAATGGTAGCTGACACAGTAGTAATCATTGGCGGACTCGACCCGGTTATGGGCGAGGCAGATAAGTAATATTATGACGTACGAATTCGATAAAGACGACCTGCAAAAAATTGAAGATATCAAGGCAAAATACCCGGAAGTTATGCCGGCTACCCTGCCCGTTCTGTGGCTTGCACAAAATAAGTTTGGACATGTTGAACCCGAAGTTCAACGCCTTGTGGCAAATACATTGGATCTGCCTGAGGCTCACGTGCACGGCGTGGCAACATTCTATACACAGTATTATAAAGAGAAAAAGGGGAAATATGTGCTTGATGTCTGTACATGCCTGAGCTGTCAGATTTGCGGTGGCTACGATGTGCTTCATTATATTGAGGACAAGCTCGGCATAAAAGCGGGTGAAACAACCGAAGACGGTATGTTTTCAGTTGAAGAGGTTGAATGTCTTGGTGCATGCGGATATGCTCCCATGCTTCAGGTTACAAATGGTAAGTATGTAAATCACCTCACTGAAGAAAAAGTAGATACGCTTATTGAGACACTTAAGGCGGGCAAAGAACCTGACTATGAAGAAATTGAAATGCCACTTCGCAACGTTGACTAAAGAATTATGAGCTCAGCAGACTGGAAAAATTACGAGCCCGTTTTGATTCCGAAGATCAAAGATCTTCACAAAATTGATGTATATCAAAACAGTGGCGGATACAAAGCCCTCAAAGAAATTCTCACAGACAAAACCAAGTGGGAAGGGCCTAAAGATGTAGTAAATGAAGTGAAGGCCGCCAATATTCGCGGCCGTGGCGGAGCAGGTTTTAATGCAGGACTCAAATGGTCTTTTATGCCTCCGGCCGACGGAGGGCCCCGCTACCTTGCGTGCAATGGTGATGAGTCTGAGCCGGGCACCTTCAAAGACCGTAAAATATTTGAATATAACCCTCACGTATTTATTGAGGGAGCTTTGATTGCCGCTTATGCAATGGAAATCACCACTATTTATGTGTACATACGCGGAGAGTACAAAGATTACATCGACATGATGCAAAAGGCGATTGATGATGCTTACGACAAGGGCTTCATCGGGAAGGATATTTTTGGATCAGGATACAGCGTTGACTTTTATGTACACTCCGGCGCAGGCGCATATATTTGTGGTGAAGAGACTTCCATGCTCGAATCGCTTGAGGGCAAACGTGGATATCCGAGAGTTAAGCCTCCGTTTCCTGCACAAAAAGGACTTTGGGGCCGACCAACCACTATCAACAACATTGAAACGCTGGCGCACGTAGTATCAGTCATTAATAAAGGAGCTGACTGGTTTTCCGGACTTGGAGCGAAAAATCACCCCGGTCCTATTCTTTATGGAATATCAGGACATGTGAACCGTCCCGGTGTATATGAACTTCCCTCTGGTGTACCGGTGCTTGACCTCATACATGATGTTGCCGGTGGAATACGTAACGGAAAAGAGTTAAAAGCTGTCATTCCCGGCGGATCATCTACTCCCATACTCAGGGCTGATCAGCTCGAGGGGGTAACGATGGACAGCGATGGCTTACGCGAAGTAGGCACGATGCTCGGTACAGCGGGAATGGTGATTATGGATGAAGACACAGATATGATTGACGTACTGTGGCGGATTGCCCACTTTTATCACCATGAATCATGTGGTCAGTGCACGCCCTGCCGCGACGGCACCGGATGGCTTGAAAAGATTTTGTTAAAAATCAAAAACGGCGATGGTGAGATCAAAGATCTTGACCTTCTCCTCGATATTACCACACAGATGGAGGGCCGCACCATTTGCGCCCTCGCAGATGCGGCAGCATGGCCGGTTCGCCATACCATAACACGCTTCAGAGATGAATTTGAAGCCCGTTGCAAAAAATCAGTTCACGCATTGGCCTGAAACACTACACCATTGCAATGCAAAAAGAAAATGAAATACTCTTCTGTTTGCCTTACAATGATTTTTCACTATTTGATAATAAATGAAAACGTTTAAGTGGCTGGCGGGTATTGTCGCAAGCCATCAATAATAAATCAACAATTTCCAAGATGCCTGAAGTAATTATTGACGGAAATCGGTTTGAGTTTGAAGGCGAACACAGTCTCCTGCAGTTTATTCTGGACCAGGGACTTGAAGTTCCTTTTTTCTGCTACCACCCTTCTATGTCCGCACCCGCTAACTGTCGTCAGTGTATGGTTAAAGTGGGGCAGCCGGTAAAAGACCGCGAGACCGGTGAGTATGAGCTGGATGAAGACGGTGAAAGAGTAATCCGCTGGTTTCCTAAACTTCAAACATCCTGCAATATCATGGTTTCGGATGGCATGGTCGTTCACACGCAGGAAACGGACGATCTTGTTAAACGCGCCCAAAAAGACACACTCGAATTTATTTTGGCTAACCACCCGCTTGATTGCCCGATATGCGATCAGGCCGGCGAATGTCCTCTCCAAATTCAAACCTATAAGTACGGACCTGAAGGAAGCCGTTTTGAAGTTAAAAAAGTTCACAAGCCGAAAAGAGTTCAGCTTGGGCCTCGCGTTATCCTCGACGCTGAGCGCTGCATTAACTGCACGCGATGTGTACGGTTTACTGATGAAATCAGCAAATCGCACCAGCTTACCATTACATCCCGGGGAGATAAAAACTACCCTGTAGCCGCTCCGGGACGAGAGTTTGATGATCCGTATTCACTGAATACTGTTGATATATGCCCGGTAGGAGCTTTAACTTCAGCTGATTTCAGATTTAAGGCCCGTGTATGGGAGATGAACCAAACTCCGAGTATCGATATTACAAACGGTAAAGGTTGCAATATCGACCTTTGGACTCGTGATAACTTGGTGCTTCGAATTACTCCCCGACAAAACGAGGAAGTAAACGAATACTGGATGCCGGATGAAGGGCGCGAAGCGTACAGACTCTTTAATGAAAACAGGGTCTCAAGGCCTTCACAAAAACTCGATGGCGAACATGTTCAGTCATCCTGGAAAAATGCGATTGAAACATTTTCCGAACAGATTGAACAGGCAGATAAAAACGATATCCTGTTTATAGGATCTCCTCACGCGTCTGTTGAAGAAAATTCCGTACTGCTGACTCTCGCCAATCTTCTGACCGGATCAACGCCCGTATTTACTCCACACATTATTGAGGGATCCGGAGATGGATTTCTGATTACTGACGATCAGGCACCAAATACCAACGGATGCCGCCTGCTCGGCCTGGATGAGGTTGAAGCCGGTGATCTTAAAGCAAAGATCAAAAAAGCCAAGCTTGTTGTGCTGCTGAATGATAATCTTGTGGACCGCGGGGTAATTGAAAGCGGTGACCTGAACGGCACATTTTTCACGATGTTCGCCACAAACAACACGGATACGTCTCGTACCGCCGATCTAATTATTCCGATTACAACGGCAGCCGAACACGCTGCAAGCTACGTGAATGTAGACAAAAGAATACAGCGTACAGTGCCTGCCAAAGAGACCAAATACACCAATCGCCGCCTCGATATTGAGATGTCGGAAGGAAGGCTCGATCGCTATGGCACAAGCTTCGATAATTGGATCACAGAAGATAACAAAGTGGACTGTCTCCCATTCTGGAGCATCACTAATGAAATAGCCAAGCGTCTGGGTCTCGATATTAAATTTACGAACGGCCGGGATATCCTGTCATCTGTTGCTGAAACCAACCCGGTATTCAAGGGCGTATCGTTCCAGACAATAGATCAGAATGCGGGTATCGATCTCAATAAAACCGAAAAAACAGTTAAATCTTAAGATACAGGAATGGCTGAAGTTACCATCACATCTTACATTATACTGGGGCTGGCAACATTTATGTTGCTCAACTCTGCTGCGATTGCCGTATATGCCGAACGCCGGGTTGCTGCGTTTATACAGAACAGAGTGGGACCGAACCGCGTTGGGCCTTTAGGTTTACTACAGCCTATCGCCGATGTTGTGAAGCTTCTTCTTAAAGAAGATGTAACTCCGAACAACAGCTATCGGCTCCTGCACACCATCGCCCCTGTCATTCCGGTTGTAACTGCACTTTTAACCGTTGCCGTCATCCCTTTTGGCGAAGGTATTTATGTAACTGATATTAATGCCGGCGTGCTCTATCTGCTCGCAGTGGCGTCGCTGGGTGTCTATGGTGTAACGCTTGCCGGATGGGCATCGAATAGTAAGTACTCGCTCCTTGGCGGGTTACGTGCTGCCGCACAGATGATTAGTTACGAACTTCCCCTGGGAATGGCTGTAGCTTCCGTCGTCATTTTTGTTGGTTCACTTAGCGTTGTAGATATCGCAGCCGCCCAGGAGAACTGGTGGTTTGTGTTTTTGAATCCAATTGGAGCCATCATATTTATTATTGCTGCCTTTGCAGAGAGTAACCGAACACCGTTCGATCTCGTGGAGGCTGAACAGGAGCTTGTGGGTGGATTTCACACCGAGTACAGCTCCATGAAATTCGGAATGTTTTTCCTTGCAGAATATATGCACGTAGTAATCAACTCTATGCTGATGACTACGTTTTTCTTCGGATCATACCATCTGCCGTTTGCTGGCTACTGGCTTCCGGAGCTGCCCACAGTGGCAAAAGCCATACTGGATATATCGGTATTTACAGGTAAAACGGCATTCTTTGTATTTCTCTTTATCTGGGTAAGATGGACTATTCCACGATTCAAATTTAACCAGGTGATGAAGCTCGGCTGGAGCAAGCTGCTGCCTTTAAGCATCATCAACTTTATCGTGATTGCGGGAATCCTCTTTCTGATCTATGCCTGATTGGTGGAATTCACCACCGAGCTGCACTGACGAGGAGTGATATAATCTTCGTCAGACGATTGTCTCTTTCGTCTGACGAATTCCAAAGCCCGGAACTGCGCTTCCATTCCTAAGTTTCCCTGGCAGAGCTCTATCCAGACAGGGTTTTACCGCTGAGTCGCGGGGACGCGGAGAAAAATACACTTCGTCGGACGATTGTCTTTTTCGTCCGACGAATCCCAAAGCCCGGAACTTCGCTTCCATTCCTAAACTTTCCGGGCAGAGCTCTTTCCAGACAGGGTTTTACCGCTGAGTCGCGGGGACGCGGAGAAAAATACACTTCGTCGGACGATTGTCTTTTTCGTCCGACGAATCATCAACGCACCTCCCCTCAGATTTCCCAGTCTAAACCCCCAATTGCACAATCTTTTCCCAGCACGAACTCGACAGTAGAAAAAAGCAATCGACAGTCGAGAAGACGATCTTTTTCGGATACCGAAGACTTTCGGAACATCTTTCGTCCGACGAATCGATCAACTCCCACACCCGACTTCCCCACCCAAAACGAACATACACCCATCCCTTTTCCATCACAGTCTCTACTGTCGTAACAAAAAACCAACTGACAGTTGAAGGAATGTATTTTCACTATTTCCAAATTTGTTTCGAAATGAGTATATATGGTGAAACAGATAATGGGTAAAAAACAGGGGGAATTATTATGGCTGAAACAGTGACGCTTATCATTCACGGTTGGAGCGACTGCTCCAATTCATTTGTACACATGAAAAAGAGGCTGCAGGAACGCGGCGTGGGAACCGTTGACACGATTTTATATGGTGATTATGAATCGCGCGCCGATAACATCACGTTTAATGACGTTGTGGACGGGTTGAACGACCAGATGATTCAGAAAGGATTAATCGAAAGAGACGGCACCGCAATATCAGACATCAACGTTGTGGTTCACTCCACGGGTGGACTTGTAATCCGTCACTGGGTCTGGAGATATTACGCAAACAGAATTGAGGATTGTCCGGTGAAACGAATGGTCATGCTGGCCCCGGCGAATTTTGGTTCACCGCTGGCCCACCGTGGCAAATCGTTCCTGGGCCGCCTGGTAAAAGGCCGTTGGAAAATTGGGGATTTCCTTGAGGTTGGTCGTCAGCTTCTGGACGGTCTTGAGCTGGGCAGCCCCTACCAGTGGGAGCTCGCCCATCGCGACATCTTCTGCGAGGGCGGCTGCTACTACAGGCGCGATAAAATACAGCTCACCGTACTCACCGGTTTGGAAGATTACAGCGGAATCCGGGGATGGGTAAACAAACCTGGAACTGACGGAACCGTTGTTATTGCCGGCACCACGCTCAACACCGTAAAACTAAAAGTTGATTTTTCTAATCCTGCCACACCGCATGAATGGAAAGAGACAAAGACAAACAGTGACTTTGGATTTGGCGTTCTTCCAAAAATCGATCACGGCACTATTGTAGGTGAGTTCGAAAAGGACTCTGGCCGGGTCATTGATCTCACGGTTGAAGCGCTCACTATAGATTCTTCCGATGCATTCGCGCGATACAAAAATAAGCTTGAAGGAATCACAAATGCCGCCTACAGCGCTTATAGCTCCAAAGATCTGCGGAAGTATGGCAGATTCCAGCAGTTTGTTATTCACGCCACGGACGATCATGGAGCTCCGGTAACCGACTTCACCCTTGAATTTGACGTTTATCAGCACGAAAAAGCGGAAGAATGTCTTGTTTCAGGGAACAAATATTTCAATCAAAAAGAGCAGAACTACTCGGAAAAGTTTCAGCGTGAACTGTTGTGCGAGGTTCACACCCACACCAAAGATCCGAGTTATCGCCGGCTGCTGGTTAACATCGATCGCATGAACGACCTCATCCAAAAAACAAAAGAAGATATTGGTGACTTTGTTTTAACGATGAATATTTACGTTCCTGAGGTTGATAAAGGGATCTTTTTTGATCTTGATTCCCTGCAGAAGGTCGTTGTGTTTGATTCTGTCGATAATACTGATCCAAAAGGCAGCGGCGAACTGCCTGACCTGTTCTACCCTAATACCACGACTCTTCTGGAAATGCAGGTAAACAGAAAAACCAGCTACGTAAGGATAGGAAAAGATCCGAGATAAACTCCGAATTAATGGAAGCTGAGTGATCGTGGATTTAGCTAAAAGGCAGATGTAAGAATACCCGGGTAATCTTTCATAAAACGTTTAAGGAACAACTCTGGTTGATCAAAATAAACGTAATATTAAAATTTTACTCTTATGTGGAAATACAATGGCGATGATCGACCACCCTTTGCTCACGAGCCCGGACCTGCACAGGAATCTGTATGGGACTATCCCCGTCCGCCCGAAATCAAACCCGATTCCCGCCGGGTAGTCGTTAAGCTGGGTGAAACCGTTATTGCATCCACCGATAAGGCTGTAAGAGTGTTAGAGACAGCCAGTCCGCCAACTTTTTATCTGCCTCCCGATAGTGTGAACACCGATATGCTAAAAGCTGCAGGTGGCGGAAGTTTCTGCGAATGGAAAGGGAAAGCCTCCTACTGGACAGTAGAAGCTGGCGGTCAGATTGTAAAGAGCGGAGCCTGGAGCTATGAAAATACATCACCGGCCTTCAGTTCAATTCAGGGCTATTTCTCATTCTATCCCGCAAAACTGAAGTGCTACGTTGATGATGAACTTGTAGAGCCACAGCCCGGCGGATTTTACGGCGGATGGATGACCAGCGAAATTGTCGGGCCGGTAAAAGGTGAGCCGGGAACAGGAGGCTGGTAAAACAGCCCCATTTATTATCTTGATAGCCTGAACTCATCTGATGTATCGTAAAATCATTGGAAAATCAGGTATTTTTGTCCCGGGCTTGTGGTGCAACAGCCAGCTTTTACAAACGTTTCCATCATTCAATCATGGCAATTCAACCTTCCCAATTTGATAAAAGAAGAAAGAAGGAAAAGTGGCTCAAAATCGCTCTGTTTTTTTCGTCCCTCGCCGTGCTTCTTCTTTTGATCTCAATCATTTTTGGATTCTGGTTGTCATTTATGCCGCAATCCGTCTCAGCAGATTCAGATGAACCGTTAACGGAGACCCAACAATTGATAGCAGAACAGATCAAACATGATGTGGATCATCTCGCCGGTACCATTGGTGAGCGCAATATGCACACCCCCGGCACCATGGACTCGGCCGCAGCTTTTTTGGATGAACGGCTCGCATCTATGGGATACGATGTCGAAAAACAGCAATACACACTTCGGCGCGGGGTATACTCCGGCAGAACTGCAGTGAATCTTGTAGTTGAAATTCCGGGATCTGAATTAAAGGATGAAATTGTTGTTATCGGTGCGCACTACGACACGGTGCCCGGCTCCCCCGGAGCAAACGACAACGCGAGCGGCGTGGCGGTGCTGCTTGCTGCCGCCCGGGAGATGGCGGAATCGGAACCGCACCGGACGATTCGGTTTGTCGCTTTTGCCAACGAGGAGCCCCCTTTTTTTCAAACTTCCGATATGGGCAGCTACGCCATCGACAGGCGAAGCAGTGAAATGGGAGAGAACATTGTGGCGATGATAGCTCTTGACGG
>CAZXYQ010000063.1:2245-15745 GCA_964644975.1 uncultured Rhodohalobacter sp. | reverse complement strand
CTCATTTTCCGGAACAGACCAAATGGTTTCAGCATCCGGCTGAGTGCTCATCAAATTACGAATCGATCCAAATATGCTCATGCTTTTTCTATGAATAAGATAGTGATGTGTCAACGTTAAGCTATTATAGGAGTCATCGGATGAGTCATCTATGAATCATATATTGATTCAGTATGACTATATTTTTCGAAAAACTCATCCGATGACTAATCGACATTTTATCGATGACACTACAATAGTGTTTTCGAAGAACTGCGCCATCAGACTGCACCGACTTCCTCATCAAGAGTGTGGCCCTGCAGCGCGATAGCTTCCCTGAGAAGCTTCATACCCAGACCAATTCGTATGAGCTCGGGTTTATCCTGCGTCAGGTCAAGAATAGTGGTCTCTTGGCCAGAAAGTTCCTGTTGGTGGTCAACCACCAAATCCACAAGATTATCGAACCTGCTAAGATATAGTTCTCTGTCACCCGAATCGGGCTGGCCATTTTCAACATTTGGAAGCTTTGCGGTAATCGCCATTACGGGTCGCCCAAGCTCCTGTATAGCTTCAAGACAGATCGTATAGTTCGGAACCCGAATTCCTACAGTTCGTTTTTTTGGATGTGTAAGAAGTCGCGGCACCTCGCGGGTTGCCGGCAGAATAAATGTGTAAGGTCCCGGTATAAGCCGCTTGATCAGCTTAAAGTTGTCATCCGAAAGGTTTGCAAATGTGGAGACATGCTCAAGACTGTGGCACATGACCGAAAGGTGATCTTTTTTTCCCATTTGTCGAATTTGGCGAATACGGTCCATACCGCTTTTATTTTGGTAATCACATACAAGGGCATACTGACTGTCGGTGGGAACCATTGCAACTCCCCCATCCAGCAGTGCGTCAACGAGTTCAAATATTTGCTTGCGTTTGGGGCTATCAGGATTGATTTTAACTCGTTCTGACATAGATAGATAGATTTAGTTTTTGTTATGTTAATAGTAAGTGCTAGATAACCGAACAACTGTTAGTTTTTTTTGATTCGGTACTACCTTATTTATACCATTCATTTCAGTGTTTGTCAACGATTACTTTTATAACTCTGTTATTATTAATGAAATAAAACTCTAAACTAAGATAGGAGATTAATGGAAACAAATATCAAAGCATGGTGGCTTGGGCATTCAGCATTCAGACTTGAGTCGCAAAATGGAACAGTCATATATATAGACCCTTTTCTAACACAAAATCCAACCACACCGGATGAATTCAAGAATCCGGATGATGTTGATGTAATATTATTGACTCATGGCCACGAAGATCACGTTGGGGACACGCTTGATATTGCCAAGAATACGGGCTGTAAAGTGGTTGCGCAAGTTGAATTATCTCATCTTCTAAAAAAACACGGGCTGGCAGAAGAGCAGAGAATTGAGTTCAACAAAGGCGGGTCGGTTGATTTTGAAGATTTCTCCGTAACTCTGGTAAATGCAAATCACAGTTCTTCCTTCCAGGGAGATTATGCAGGCGAAGCCGGAGGATTAATTCTTTCCTTCGACGACGATATTGCGTTCTATCACATGGGTGACACCAATATTTTCAGCGACCTGGAAATTTACAGGGAAATTTATCAGCCTCATGTGGTAGCTGCACCTATGGGTGATTACTATACAATGGGGCCGCAGGAAGCCGCAATTTGCTGTGAAATGCTGGCGCCAAAAATGGCTGTTCCAATTCATTACGGCACGTTCCCCGTGCTTACCGGAGAACCTGAAGAGTTTAAAGAGTTCACCGAAGAGTATTGCGACACCGACGTCAAAATACCAGAACCCGGTGAGCAGTTTCTAGGCAGCTAATGTCGTTATCGGTTAATTGTTAACTGGTTATTCGGTGTTCCTTTTATAAGGGTATTCAACATATAATACTACAAATTAAAAAGTATTCACCCTGACAATACCATCAGGCTAACCATATTATAAGAAACCGTCAGTTGGTTCATACGCTGACGGTTTTTTTTTACTTCTGATTTCTCCAACTGCAGTTACACTCCTTCATTAGTTCTCTCCTTGTTATTTGACTGCAAATCATCAGCGCGCTACAGAATCAGACGTAGGCATTAAGAACAAAAAATATCACCACACCTGTGATTGAAACGTAGAGCCAGATTGGAAATGTCCATTTGGAGACCTTTCTATGAGTTTTAAATTTTCCTGAAAAAGCGAAGTAATAGCTTGTAAGAACCAACGGCACCACAAATGCAGAGAGAATAATGTGCGTGATTAGTATTGTAAAGTAAACCGGACGGATCCATCCTTCACCGGGGAATGGAGTATGCCCCACAAAATTGTGATACAAAAGATAGCTGATCAGGAAAAGAGAAGAGGTAATGAAGGCTGTCAGCATCAGCTTCATATGAGTGATGTAGTTTTTCTTCTTTATGGCTACAAAACCAGCTACAATCAACACTGTGCTTGTACTGTTTAAAAGTGCATTCAGTGCCGGGAGCTGGTCTACCCATGTCGCTGTTGTCTCAGCTGTCTCTTTAAAATAGAGAAGCCAAATCAGAAATAGGAATGCTGCAATACTGATTATTAAAATTAAGCCGATAGCTTTCGCTATACTCACTTCTTTTAGAAACTGAACTGTTAACTTCTTATTTAAAGACTCATCCATACTCACAAAACGCTTCTGTTGGAAATTTGTCGCACAAAATTACTGAATCTGTCGGTAGGAATTTCAACATTTTTTAAATTCACATTCGTTTCTTTATATAATAAAAATCTGCGCACAAGATGAGGCGCTGTCTCGCCAAAGTTGTAACCTCATATAGTACAATATCTTTTGAAATTAGTTCGATATTGAAGATAATGTTGTGTTTAAATTCCTAAAGCGTACTAGATTTTTTGTGCTTTTATTGGGCATTTATACTAATTGGATACTATCTTAGGTGCGTTATCAAAGTCGGGATCTTCAGATGAAAACGATGTCTTATTTAGATCGAATTTAAATACAGGTGCTCTAACGACTTGGGTATGTTCATTTCTATATTTTCGGTACTTTCTGTCCAACTAATTGTAGGACATGGGTATTTATTTTAATAACAGGTAATATTAAAACCTTTTATGGCTCAGATTTTCCCAAAGTGGACCAATGAAGCTCCACGCAGAATACTTATCGGTACAATCATATTATTAAACGCGATGGTTTTTGGAGTCTGGTATTTCTTCTCTCCTGAATTTACGCAAGTGGGTTATGCGCCGGAACAACCTGTTCCTTTTAGTCATCAGGTGCATGCGGGGCAACTTGGCATGGATTGTCAGTATTGCCACACGCAGGTTGCTGAATCCAAGTACGCTAACATACCGGCAACACAAACGTGCATGAACTGCCACAATCAAATTAAAACGGACAGCGATAAGCTTGCCCCCGTTCGCGAGAGCTGGGACACCAACGAACCCATAGAATGGGTTCGAGTGCACATGCTTCCTGACTACGCCTATTTTAACCACGCTGCTCACGTTAACGTGGGTGTGGGATGTGAGTCATGCCACGGCAGGGTTGATAGAATGGAAATAGTTTATCAGGCTGAATCTCTCAGCATGGGGTGGTGTCTGGATTGTCACAGAGAACCCGAAAAGCATGTCCGCCCTGTAGAAGAGGTAACAACCATGGGGTACGAAGTAGAAAACCAACTTGAAGTTGGACTTGAGCTTGTTGCTAAACAGAATATACAGGCCCCTACGTATTGCCAGGCGTGCCACTACTAGTTTTTGTTCCAATAAATATCCATTTGGCTTGAACGACGACTCTAATTCAATTTAATTTTTCTACAGAGAATGAGTGATCAACAAAAAAATCAAAACACCTACTGGAAAAGCCTCAATGAGCTTGCTAAAAATAAGGAGTATAAAAAATACTCTGAGCGCGAGTTTCCAGAAGATGCCTCCGAATTAACCGATCAGGTCTCTCGAAGAAGTTTTCTGCGGGTTATGGGAGCGTCCATAGCACTGGCCGGATTTGCATCCTGCCGTAAGCCGGTTCAGAAAATCCTCCCTTTCTCAAGGCAGCCTGAAGATAAAGTTTTAGGTGTACCCAATTTTTATGCTACTAGTATGCCGTTCCAGGATTCAGTGACCGGCCTACTTATTGAGAGCAATGAAGGGCGACCTACTAAAATTGAAGGGAATGAAGATCACCCATCGAGCATGGGTAAAACCAGTATTTACCATCAGGCAGCCATTCTTGGAATGTACGACCCCGATCGCTCACGAAATCCACGCCATGACGAGCAGGACGTAAGCTATGAGGAGTTCAGAACATTTGCGGAATCACACTTCGCCGACACAGATCGAAACATTTTATTTATCAGTGAAGCGAACTCTTCGCCAACTTATCACAGACTGAAAGGGCAGGCGTTGGATCGTTTTCCTAATGCTCGGTGGGTAACCTATGAACCATTTGGAGATAACAACCGGATTGAAGGCACTCAGCTTGCCTTTGGACAAAGGCTCAGAACCGTAAATCATTTTGACAATGCTTCCGTTGTTATCTCTTTTGATGACGACTTTATGACGCCATCTGAGCATAAAAATAGTGTAGAGAACGCCCGACGCCTTACAATGGCCCGAAAAGTTCGGAGTACTGAAGATGATATGACGCGTCTCTATTCTATAGAAAATTCATACTCAATTACGGGTTCTTACGCAGACCACAGACTGAGGCTTAAATCTTCAGAAATTGAAGCGATGGTATTTGCTCTCGCAAACAGACTATCAGGTGAACTGAGTGGTCTGTCGGCATATGCAAACCATACAAATCCATTGAGCGGGCATGAGTGGATTGAAACTCTTGCCGGTGAACTGCTCAATAACCACGGCGAATCAATTATAACCGTTGGACAAGGGCACAAACCTTCCGTCCACGCTACTGTTGCAGCTATTAACAGTGCACTTGGAAATATCGGATCTACAATAACCCTGCATCAGCTGCCCTTTCAGGATGATGAAAATTCCAGCAACGCTTTTGCCGATGCAGTTGAAGAAGCAAGAACCGGCATGTACGATACTGTTGTAATTATCGGTACAAACCCATTATATACAGCCCCTGCCGATCTTCGATTTGGAGAAGCTCTCGCAAATATCCAGACCAAAATTCATCTCTCAGACTATATAGATGAAACATCGCGAGTTAGCGACTGGCATATTAACAGGTCCCATTTTCTTGAAGCCTGGGGTGATGGTTACTCCTACACGGGAGAACGCTCAGTTATTCAACCTCAAATTATGCCGCTTTTCAACGGTGTAAGCGAAATTGAGGTACTGCACACCATTCTGACCGGAGAAGAAGGTTCAGGGCACGAAATCGTCCAGGAAACCTGGCAGGATTTTATTTCCGGAAACTTTACACGGCAGTGGGAGCAGATTTTACATAACGGGATGGATGCAGATTCTGGTTTTGAGCCAACAACTGTATCACTTTCGGGTAGTTTCAACAGCGATATGGGTCCGCTTCTTGAAACCAGTATTCACGATGGAATAGAAATTACGATTAAACCTGACCCTACCCTTTTTGATGGCCGCTTTGCAAATAACAGCTGGCTTCAGGAACTGCCTGATCCCATGACCAAAATTACCTGGGATAATGTAGCCCTGATGAGTGCATCTACAGCCGTTGCGCTGGGCATCAGTCCGGAACGGAGTTTTAGCAGTAACGATGTACCTGTGGTACGCATATCAGCCGCTGATGAAACCATTGAAATTGCAGCTTGGGTTCAGCCCGGCCATGCCGACGATTCTATCACACTTTACACCGGATACGGCCGCGACAATATTGGACGTGTTGCCGACGGTGTTGGGGTAAATATTTACCCGTTACGCACCACCGATGCCACCTACCACCGGCCGGCTGATGTGAGTGCAACAGGCCAGAAATATGAAATCGCGTGCGTACAAGACCATCACAACCTTGAGGGACGTGATATGGTCCGTTCCGCTTCTCTCGAAGAATACAAAGAGAATCCTAAGTTTACATCATTTGAAAGCTTTCACGGATTTGAAGTTCCCGGTATTAAAGAAGCAGAAGCGATAGGCGACGACAGAGGTCCGATATCGCTATTTACGGAGCAGTATGGCCCGGATTATCAACCCCAGTGGGGAATGGCGATCGACCTGAACGCCTGCTTTGGATGCGGCGTCTGTACCATTGCCTGCCAGGCCGAGAATAATATCCCGGTGGTTGGCAAGCGAGAAGTTAGCCGGCGCCGAATTATGCACTGGATTCGAACAGACCGCTATTACGAAGGCGATCAGGACGATCCAAAAGTGTACCATCAGCCTGTACCCTGTATGCACTGCGAATTGGCACCATGCGAAGAAGTTTGCCCGGTTGCGGCAACGGTTCACAGCGAAGACGGCATGAATCAAATGACCTATAATCGCTGTATCGGAACCCGATATTGTGCAAACAACTGTCCATTCAAAGTTCGAAGATTCAATTTCTTCAACTATACAAAAGAGTATTTAACAACCGGAAATGACCCTGAAGTCATCCAAATGGCAATGAACCCGGAAGTAACCATTCGTTTCCGTGGTGTGATGGAAAAATGCAGTTACTGCGTGCAGCGGGTCAATCGCGCGAAAATCGATTCACGCATCAAAACCGGGTCAAGAAAACCGGCTGATGGCACTGTTAAAACAGCCTGCCAGCAAGCGTGTCCGGCAGATGCAATCAGTTTTGGCGATCTAACCGATCAAAACAGCGTTGTTTCTCAGGATAAGATGAACGAGCGGAACTACGTAATGCTCGAAGAGATCAATGTCCGGCCAAGAACATCGTATTTAGGAAAAATACGCAACACAAATTCTGAATTAGCTTAATTCAACCAAGTTAATTAATCGCAACAATTATAGTATGAGCAAAACGTACGAATACGTTCCTGAACCGGCGTTGGTAAAGGGGAATCACGATTTTAGCAGCATCACCTCCCTGGTCACGGATATCAATATGAGGCCTACACCTCCGCTATGGTACGTGGCTTTTGGATTATCAAACATTCTTCTGTTTGTACTGCTTTTTGCAACCGCCTACCTGATATGGGAAGGTACCGGTATCTGGGGCTTGAATCAGCCGGTTGGCTGGGGTTGGGCTATTATAAATTTTGTGTGGTGGGTAGGTATTGGACACGCCGGCACGTTGATTTCAGCTATTCTATTCCTGTTTCGACAGGGCTGGAGAACGGCTATTAACCGTTTTGCGGAGGCGATGACCATTTTTGCCGTCATGTGTGCGGGTATTTTCCCGGCTATTCACGTAGGGCGATTATGGGTGATCTACTGGGTTTTCCCGGTTCCCAACTCCATGGCTATGTGGCCAAACTTCAATAGTCCATTGCTTTGGGATGTATTTGCTGTATCCACCTATTTCACCGTATCTCTTCTCTTCTGGTATGTGGGCCTTGTACCCGACATGGCAACACTTCGGGATCGTGTTAAAAGTAAAGTTGGTAAAGTAATCTACGGAATAGGCGCACTCGGATGGCGAGGCAGTAACCGCCATTGGTGGAACTATGAGAAATCATACATGATCCTGGCCGGGCTTGCAACGCCTCTTGTACTTTCTGTACACACCATTGTATCATTTGACTTTGCTGTATCGATCATCCCGGGTTGGCACACTACCATTTTCCCTCCCTACTTTGTAGCCGGGGCTGTGTTTTCAGGATTTGCAATGGTGCTTACACTGATGATTATCTGCCGTAAAATTTACGGCCTTGAAGAAATTATGACAGACGACCATATTGAGAAAATGAATCTCATTATCCTGGTTACAGGTTCAATGGTTGGTTTTGCATACATTATGGAGTTTTTTATCGCATGGTATGGACAGGTAGAGTATGAAAAAGCGATCTTTATTATTCGAGCTACCGGTCCGTATGCATGGGCATACTGGATTATGATTGCCTGTAACGTGCTTTCGCCACAGTTTTTCTGGTCTAAGACATTACGCCGAAACGTTACCTTTACGTTTATCATCTCAATAGTGGTAAACATTGGCATGTGGTTTGAGAGATTTGTAATTACAGTCTCGTCGCTGTCCACTGATTTTCTACCCTCATCATGGGGATACTACTCTCCCACTATTTGGGATGTACTAACATACGTAGGTACATTCGGGCTGTTTTTCACAAACTTCCTTCTCTTCCTGCGATTTCTGCCCATGGTGGCCGTTGCAGAACTGAAGGGAGCAATGCCTCAAGCTGATCCGCATAATTACGATCCTGAGACCGGAGACTATGCTCCAAAAGAGGTAAAGATTCCTGAACCAAACAAAGAATCTGTATAGATATGAGCACTGAATCTTCAAATGACAACATTTACGGAGTTCTGGCAGAGGTCAGAAACCCAAAAGAGTTGATTGATATTGCCCGTACCGTCAATAAAAGCGGCTACAAAAAATACGATACGTTCAGTCCCTTTCCCATCCACGGAATGGACAAGGCGATGAGTCTTCAGAAATCAAAGCTGGGCTGGATTGTATTAAGCCATGGCTTGATAGGCATGATCGGTGCTTTTGCGATGATCTATTTTATGATGGTGGTAGATTACCCATTAAATATTGGCGGAAAACCCCTCATGAATATTCCCGCATGGATCCCGGTCATTTTTGAACTTACAATATTGTTATCTGCTTTTGGAGCCGTTTTCGGAATGTTCTTTTTAAACGGTTTGCCAAAACTGAATCACCCGCTTTTTACATCAGAAAACTTCAAAAAAGCTACCAATGACGGGTTTTTCATCTGCATAGAAGCCGAAGATCCACAATTTGAAACAGAGAAAGTCTCGAAATTACTCGCAGATGCAGGCGCAACCAATATTGAAGAAATTCGTGATGATTCCTGATATAACCGATTATCTATTAAGAAGACATTTTTAAGATTATGAGATTGTCAATTAAACATATAGCGTCCTTGCTTTTGCTGCCACTTCTAATAATGGGGTGCCGCGGACAAAAATCAGAAAAGCCACCTATCAGTCCGCAGCAAAACATGCAGTTCCAGGACCGTTTTAACGCGCAGCAGGAAAATCCTTTTTTTGAGAACAACATGGCCATGCGAGCACCTGTTGAGGGTACAGTGTCGCGCGGTGGTCTCAGGCATGATGCCGCTGTTTTTGAGGGTACGGATGATAATGGCGAATACCTTACGGAAAATCCAATGGATGTAACCCGCTCTTTTATGTACAGAGGCAAAGAGCGGTATGATATTTTCTGTGCCACATGCCACGGCGGCACCGGAGATGGCCAGGGAATTATTATGACCGGCCAATACGGTTATGTACCGGCTCCAACTTTCCATAGAAGCGCCAGCTACAATATGCCCGATGGACAATTTTATTCGGCAATTGCTCATGGTATCCGAAGTATGCCGGCATACAATACGCAAATTAAAGTTGAAGACAGATGGGCCATTGTTGCGTACATCAGAGCTCTGCAGCGAAGCCAAAACGTGCCCGAAAACGAAATTGAACAGTTTGATATTGACCTTGTTCAGCTTCGGTCAGAATATGAGGCTGAACTTGCCCGTCAGGAAGAGCTTGCAGCATCGCACGGTGATACTGAAGAGGAAATTTCTGTCGAGCGCGGTGAGCGCCTTTATACCGCAAACGCATGCCAAACGTGTCATTCACTTGATGGCACCAGACTCGTAGGACCATCATTTGCAGATCTGTATGGAAGTGAAAGAAACTTTGAAGACGGTACCTCCGCAGTTGCCGACGAAGATTATTTAATCGAATCAATTGTATACCCAAGTGAAAAAATTGTAGAAGGCTATGATGATATCATGGCAGCCTACGATTTCCTTTCGGAAAGCGAACTGCAGTCACTTGTAGAATTTATCAAAGCACAATCAGATAACTAAAGAACAGCGAAAGACCTTATTCAATGGCTTCAACCAGTCCAAAATTAACAGATTCTGTTCAGCTTCCATCGCAGCTTGATCTCACTAAAACATTTTATGGGATCGGTGTTGTAGGATTAATAGCAAGCTTTGTGGGTTATTTCCTGAACTCAGAGCAGTTTTTCTTTTCCTATCTGACCAGCTTTACGTTTTTCACAAGCATTGCCCTGGCCTCCATGATATTGGTGATGATTCATCACATTACGAAATCTTCGTGGGGAACGGTTCTGCGGCGCATACCTGAAACTTTCTCTTCCACACTTTGGATATGGGCTATCTTTTTTATCCCTATCCTGCTTGGAATGTCCACCCTCTACCAGTGGACCAATACTGAGTATGTGTTGGATGATCCGATAATGCTGGGTAAAGTCCCCTACCTGAATGAGCCATTCTTTGTGATCAGACAATTTATATACTTCGCTGTTTGGGGCTATTTGGGCTACAGGCTTCATAAAGTATCTGTAGAGATGGACCGAACCAATGACTGGGGCCTGACCGCTCTTCTGCGAAAAATTAGTGCCCCCGGAATTTTGCTTTTCTCGCTTACAATAGCGTTCGCAAGCTTCGATTGGATGATGTCGCTCGATGCTCACTGGTTTTCCACCATGTTTGGCGTGTACTTTTTTGCTATGAGTTTTCAGGCATTATTCCCCGTACTTATTCTGATGACGTTCTGGTTCCATAAAAAAGGGATACTCAAAAATACCATCACCAAATCGCACATTTATGATATGGGAGCATGGTTCTTTGGATTTACTGTGTTTTACGCCTACATCGCGTTCTGTCAGTTTCTGCTGATCTACTATGCCAATATTCCTGAAGAGACTCTTTGGTTCTATCACAGGCTTGAGGGAAGCTGGGCATTTGTTACCTACAGTTTAATTATATGTCGGTTCTTAATTCCGTTTGTGCTTCTCCTAAACCGGGACCGAAAACATAACAAAACCCTTTTAATTATTACTTCAGTACTGATCATAGTAATGCATCTTATTGAACTGCACTGGATTGTAATGCCTGTACTGCACCACAGCGGAGTTGCAATCAGCTGGCTTGATATCACCACCCTGCTCGGTCTTGGCGGAATATTTATGGGGCTCTTTTTTAGTAAGCTGAAAAGCCATAACATCGTGCCAATAAACGATCCAACGCTTTCTGACTCGCTCGATAAGCATTATCACCAATAACATCCTGAATTTTTCTTTTTGAAATGAGCAACGAATCAAAAAAGTTTACACTCGAAGAAAAAACTAAAATTGCCCTTGAAGCGTCTGCAGGCGATAAAGCCACAATTACAAATCTGGCACAGGAGCACGGTGTAACTATAAAACAAATTGAAGAATGGATGCATGAAACCGGTGTGTCTAACGTTACAACTCCTGAAATAGAGGATGAGGAATCAGTATCCGTTTTAGCTACAGATGAATTTGCAAACGATTACGAATTTGGCGCTACACCGGATAAACTCAACTACAAGACTCTCTTCTTTTGGTCAGCTTTTGGTACAGGGGTCATCGTACTCTTTGTGGTTGCAATTTTCTTTGTATACGATTATACCTTTCAGGGGGTTGGCCAGCAGAGCGCAGATCGCAGTATGTATTATGAAATCGAAAGGTTGCACGAAAAAGACCGCGAAAGGTTAAATTCATTTGGAGTTGTAGACCTCGAAGAAGGAATCTATCGTATACCTGTCGACAGCGCGATTTCCAGAATAGTTGAAGACTCAGAATAGAGGTGCATAACTATGAAAATTACACTGAACGTTATCTTTACGCTCTCAGTGTTTCTTATTGCAGATCTGGCATATGGCCAGCTCAACAGAGAAAAGCCTGCCATACTTGATGATGTTGGAGTAGAAGAAAAGCTGGGCGATTATATTCCCTTGGATCTTACCTTTGCCACATCTGATGGCGACTCAGTAACCATCGCTGAACTGATGAAAGATGGTAAACCGGTACTCTTAAATCCGCTCTACTACGAATGCCCCACGCTGTGCGGGCTTGTTCTCGACGCTGTTTTTAATGTGGTGCACGACCTGGCATGGAGCCCGGGTAATGAGTATACCATAATTTCATATAGCATCGATCCGGAGGAAAATTCCGGTCATGCAGCTTCAAAAAAAGCCGAGATTATGGAAGACCTTGAACGCAGAGGAGCGGATGAAGGGTGGCACTTTTTAACCGGCAGTGAAGAGTCGATAAAAACTCTATCGGAGTCTGTTGGTTTTAAATATAAATACGACGAAAGATCCGGCGAGTATATTCACCTCGCCAGTATAATGCTGTTGAGTCCGGAAGGGAAGATTACCCGGTACCTTTATGGCCTGAGTATGCGGGAATTTGATCTCCGAAACGCTCTCTCCGAAGCGGCTGGCGGTAGGATCGGATCAGCTATGGAAAGGGCTATAATGTACTGCTTTACCTACGATCCGTCGTCGCAAAGTTATGTGCCCGTTGCGATGAACATTATGAAGCTTGGCGGCTTGGCTACAATGCTGATTCTGGGTATATTTCTAACTATTTTGTGGAGGCGTAACAGCGGTTCCACACAACCAACAAAAATTGAATTTCAGGAATGAATAGACTCACCGAATATATGCTTCCGCCTGCCCGAAGTACACTCGCAGGCGAAACGGATGCATTGTTTCATTTCATTAATGTAACGAGCATCATCCTGCTTGCAGGTATCACCATTGCAATCATCTACTTCTCCTGGAAATATCGGAGAAAGTCCGAAGATGACGTTACTCCGGTAATTACTCATAATGCAAAGCTCGAAATCACCTGGTCGGTCATACCGCTTATTCTTGTTATGATCGTTTTTGGCTGGGGCTTTACCGGCTATATGAACTTAACAACGGCACCTGAAGACGCATATGAAGTGCGTGTTGTTGCAAAAAGCTGGTTTTGGGAATTTCACTACGATAACGGCAATATGAGCATAGGTGAGTTGAACATCCCGGTGGATAGGCCCATCAAACTTGTTATGAGTTCTGATGATGTAATTCACTCCTTCTATGTACCTGACTATCGCGTAAAACGCGATGTTCTGCCAAACCGCTATACAAGTCTTTGGTTTGAAGCCACCGAAACCGGGGAGTCTATTATCTTCTGTACAGAGTATTGCGGTACACAGCATTCAAATATGGATGCTAAAGTTATAGTCCAAACTCAGGAAGAGTTCGACCGTTGGCTTGAAGAAGGGGACTCAGTTGATGAAGATATGCCTCCCGCAGAACGCGGAGAAGCCCTCGTAACGCGAAATGGGTGCACTGCATGCCACTCAGCAGACGGTTCCCGTGGTGTGGGCCCATCATTTGCCGGTCTGTGGATGGATGACCGAATGATGCAGGACGGGGAAGTCATTACAGCAGATGAGAACTACATTCGGGAAAGCATCATCTATCCGAATGAGAAAATCACTGAAGGTTATGATCCCGTCATGCCCTCCTACGAAGGCATTATCAGCGACCGCCAGATCGATGACATTATTGAGTATATCAAAACATTAGAATAAATTATATGGCTACCACAGAAGCACCCAATACCAGAAAAATACAGGTCCAGCGATTTAAG
>CAZXYQ010000063.1:0-2145 GCA_964644975.1 uncultured Rhodohalobacter sp. | reverse complement strand
TATGGCTACCACAGAAGCACCCAATACCAGAAAAATACAGGTCCAGCGATTTAAGCCTGAAGAAAATCCAAAACATCACTACCTGAATGCTGAGAAAGGGATATGGTCGTGGCTCACCACGGTAGATCACAAACGAATTGGGCTGATGTATCTCGCATCAATTGCCTTCTTCTTTCTCATCGGTGGTATTCTCGCCTTAGTACTGCGAACAGAGCTTTTAACTCCTGCCCGTTCGTTTATTGACGCGGATGTATACAATCAGATCTTCACCCTTCACGGGGCGATTATGATTTTTTTCTTCCTTGTTCCATCTGTACCTGCAGCACTGGGTAATTTTATTCTTCCACTGCAGCTCGGGGCAAAAGATGTAGCTTTCCCAAGGCTTAACCTTGCCAGTTTCTACATCTACTCTATAGGCGCTGTATTCACCCTTGTGGCCATCCTTACAGGTGGTGTTGATACGGGCTGGACATTCTACACTCCTTTCAGTGTTGAGACGGGGGGCAACGTTATTATGATGACACTGGGTATATTTATACTTGGTTTTTCGAGTATTTTAAC
Organism: uncultured Rhodohalobacter sp.; assembly: GCA_964644975.1. GTDB lineage: Bacteria > Bacteroidota > Rhodothermia > Balneolales > Balneolaceae > SW132. The sequence continues at coordinate 1,584 of CAZXYQ010000063.1, read as the reverse complement.
CGGTGTAAACTTTATTGTAACTATCCACAAGATGCGTGCTCCGGGGCTTACCTGGAACAAGCTGCCGCTGATGATGTGGGCTCTGTACGCCACAAGTATTATACAAATTCTGGCAACTCCTGTTCTCGCCATCACCGTTCTTCTGCTCACGATGGAGAGAGCACTTGGTATCGGTATTTTTGATCCGGCGATGGGTGGTGATCCGGTACTTTTCCAGCACTTTTTCTGGTTCTACTCCCACCCTGCCGTTTACATTATGATTGTGCCCGGGTTTGGAGTTATCTCTGAAGTTATTTCAACATTTTCCAGAAAAACGATCTTTGGATATTGGGCGATTGCGCTTTCATCACTGGCCATCGCCTTTATTGGCTTTCTCGTTTGGGGACACCACATGTTTACAGCAGGACAGTCTTCTCTGGCCAGTATGGTTTTCTCATTTCTGACATTCCTGGTTGGTATTCCCACCGGTATAAAGATATTTAACTGGCTGGCAACGATGTATAAGGGTTCCATTGATATGAAAACACCGATGCTCTACGCAATGGTTTTTCTATTCCTCTTTACTATCGGCGGCTTTACCGGAATTATGCTTGGCGCACTCGTGGTAGATATTCACCTACACGACACCTATTATGTTGTTGCTCACTTTCACTATGTAATGATGGGAGGTATGGTAATGGCGTTTCTTTCCGGTATTCACTACTGGTGGCCAAAAATGTTTGGTAAAATGTACAGCGAATTCTGGGCTAAGCTTACCTGCGTAATTATTTTCATCGGGTTTAATATGACCTTTCTTCCACAGTTTGTAATGGGTGCGCAAGGTATGCCCAGAAGATATTACAACTATATCGATCAGTTTCAGCCTTTTCACCAATTTTCTACCATGGGATCCTACGTTTTAGGTGTTGGATTTCTTATAATGGCAGCCTACCTGATTCACTCGCTGTTGCGAGGTGAAAAAGCAGGTTCAAACCCGTGGGGCAGCCGTGCACTTGAATGGCAAACATCGTCACCAGCCCCACACCACAATTTTGAGCATACTCCGGTAATCGTTAACGGACCTTATGACTACCATAAACCTATGTCTGAGTTCCAGCTTGGAATTGCTCATTCACATAACGGCCATGATGCAGAAAAAGAAGTGGACGTAGAAACAGGAACAGCTACAGAAAAAGCTTAAACTTTAAACAAACAGATGTCTGAAACTTCTGCTGTAAAAGATAAACAGGAACATGTAAAACACTATTTTGTTGATTCCGATCAACAATTTGAAGCTTCCAAAATGGGGATGTGGGTGTTTCTGGTTACTGAAATACTATTTTTTGGCGGTCTGTTTGCCGCTTATATCGTCTATCGATCATGGTATCCTGAACTATACCTTATGGCCTCTACAGAGCTCGATGCTTTTTGGGGAACCGTAAATACCGTTGTGCTCATCGGTAGTTCTCTTACTGTAGCCATGGCTATTCGTTCTGCCCAGCTCAACCAGATCAAAGGCCTTATCATAAACCTTTGGATTACTATTGGCCTCGCCTGTGTGTTTATGGTGATTAAGTTCTTTGAGTATATGTATAAATTTCAAAA
>CAZXYQ010000062.1:295-15986 GCA_964644975.1 uncultured Rhodohalobacter sp. | reverse complement strand
CTTTGTTCACTCGTCAGCCCGCAAAGGCAGCGTGCAGACGAGGGCTCACAAATACAGCGTACAGACTAGTTCGATTTTTATCCCACACAAGTAACGACAACTCGTAATACGATCATCGAAGCAGTTCCGGAAACTCTCGGAAGATTTACAGCCCTCTCATCGTAAACATCCGGGTCATTTTGTTTTGCAGAGGTGTATTTACGATCAATCGTGTAATTAAATTTCTGATCACCGGGAAACGTCGTTTTCGTCCCAGCCACATGTTAAGTTCAGCGCGTTTAGCTACTTTTTTTGCTACAGAACGGGACTTTTTGCTGAATGTCTGCAAAGATGAATTAGATATCTCCGGATTATCCAGGCAGGTTTTTAGGGCATTGGCGAGATTGCGGGCGGTCAGCCAGCCGAGGTTCATTCCCTGCCCGCCGATCGGGCTTACAACGTGGGCGGAATCTCCCGCGAGGAGAATTCTTCCGGTGTGAAACGTTTCTGCCAAAAAATGCTGCACCCCAAAACTGCTGATCATACTGTTTTTTTGCTGAACCAGGGTATGATTAAGCCTGAGCTGAACATGTGCCTCCAGAATTTCACGATTGGGGGATTCAATATACTCGTCGGTTTTTACCACCCAGCGCCGCATTCCGTCCGGCAGCGGGAAGGACTCGATTAATCCCTCACTGTGCAGAAATACTGCAGCATCGGGGCCGAGTCCCGTATTGTCGGAAAAGTCGCCCATGATGTACGTATCGGGATACTTTTCGCCATTGAACTGTATGCCGGCCTGCTGCCTTACAAAACTATTCTTACCGTCACATCCGGCAAGATAGAGGCACGTAACGCAGTGTTCTTTGTTTTTGTGAATATATGTTACGTTTACCTTCTGCTGAGACTGTTCTGCGGTGATAATTTCTGCTCCGCGAATAAACTCAACTGTATCGAACTCTTTTACCCACGCCTCAAGTATCTGCTCTGTTTTGTATTGAGGTAAAGCCAGAATAAAGTTGAAAGGATCGGGACAAGAACCGAAGTCAACCTCCCCAATTTTTTTACGGTTTATGCAAGCAGTTCCTTTCCGGATCTGAATTCCATCCTCGAGAAAGCGGCCGGCAATACCTACCTCATCAAACAGCTCCATCGATACGGGATGAATCCCAAGTGATTTTGAATGGAGGTCGATATTTGTCTTTTTTTCGAGCACCAGCACGGAGTATTTCATAGTTCCGAGCAGACCCGCAAGATAGAGCCCTACCGGACCACCACCGGCAATGACAATATCGGGATCTTTACGGATTGAGCTCATTTCGCACTCTTTTTTGGTGAATGGCCAGTAATCTGAATGGGAACTGATTGTGAACTTTCCAGCCGGAAGGCAGCTTTTCTGAAAGCTCGCGGGCCCGGTAGCTTCTGCGGATAGAAATCGCACCATCTTCGGCTATAAAACTATTTTTGAAGAGGAGAGGGGCAATCGTTCGGAAACAGCCATACCCAATATCGCTACGCTCGATATCACTGAAAATGATAAGCTGAGATGAAAGTTGTTCAGCATCCCGGCAAACATCCTTCAGTTCTTCATCACCAAGATGGTGCAGCAGATGGTTGGAAATCACAACGCTGTATTGTTTGTTACTTTGCACCAGCTCGCCGGATCGTTTGGCGAAGAAATCCGAATAAGGATCCATGTTTTTCTCTCTGGAAAAATCAATTGCCCTCAGGTCCGGATCAATACCTGTGAATGATACGTCCAGACCATCTTTAGTCGTCATTTCAGATAACATTCTGATAATATCACCCCCGCCGCAGCCAATATCCAGAATCGAAGCCGTGCCGGATTCTTTTAATAGGGCAGGACGAATCCATTTCTGGTAAATTTTATCCCAGCCGCCTAAAAGTTTATTGATGGTGCTGAACTGCTCGTAGGTATTGCGAAGCGTTGAAAGCTCACAATCGGGCCGGTCCATTTTTTCGCGCAGCTCAGGTTCTCTGCTGTTTAGAAACAGAGGCATATCAGCGGTTCATTTTGGTTAGCAGTGCCGATTCGATGGTGAGACCGGGCCCAAAAGCCATTGCCATTGTAGTTTTTGGGGATCGGTTTTCATTATTGCGTTCAAGCAGTTCGCTCAGAACAAAAAGAACCGTGGCGCTGCTCATATTTCCAAAATTGGAGAGTACGGATCTGGAAGCATCGAGTGCGTCGGAAGGCAGTTCAAGCGTTTTTTCGAGGCTGTCCAGAATGGCCCTGCCTCCGGGGTGTATTCCCCACAGATCAATTTCTTGCATCGACAGATTGTGCTTTTCGAGTATTGGGTTTAGAAACGGCTTGATGCCTTCGCTTAATATGGAGGGTACGTAGCTCGAAAGCACCATATTAAATCCGCTGTCGCCGATCGTCCACGCCATATCTTCTTCGCCTTTTTCTGCTATAGCGGATGCAAAACTGTTGATCTTGTAGTACGTATCTGATGAAGGTTGACGACTGCTCACAATTGCTCCCGCTCCGCCATCAGCAAAAACAGATGCTGAGATGAGATCATCAACTACTGGAGCCGCCTGGAAGTGAAGCGTGCATAGTTCTGTCGATACAACCATCACATTAGCATCTGGATTTGCCACGCAGATCTGCCGGGCCATTTTTAGGGCGGGGATGACGGCATAACAGCCCATAAACCCAAGGTTATACCGCTCAATATTCGGGCTGAGATTTAGCGCCTTAACGATGTCGTAATCGGGGCCCGGCGCATAAAATCCGGTGCAGGAGACGGTTATCAGGTGAGAAATATCGTCCGGTTCAAAATCGCTGTTTTGGATCAGTTTGCGGGCTGTTTCTATAAATAATTCCCTGCCTTTTTCTGTGTAAACCTCGTTCCTTTTCTTTGTGCCGGGAGAAACTCCCTGACCATTAAAAAAAAGACTGAAAGATCCGTTTCTCTTGAAATCGTCAACTACAGAATGCCTTGTGTTGATCCCCGATCGGCCGTAAATGTGGTGCAGCAGCCGGCGCTCTTTTTCGCCCCCCTGCACAATCTCTTTCATCCGATCTCGCAGTTCCTCTTGCTTGTATTTATGCTCAGGAAGGGATTGCTCAATATTGTGAATGTATACGCTCATGTATCAAATGTAAGAATTCAGAAAGTCTAATGGGAACATCTTCTCAAATGAACAGCAAAATTAAACCGCACAGTCAAAGCTGTTAATAGTTGCGATGCTTAAATATAGAATTCCATTACCTTCATAATCGTTCGTGGACCGGATAGATTAAAAATGATAGGATTGAAAAAATAATCCGGATTCAGTAAAATTCAGACATACTTTAAATGACTATTCTTAGGCTATGAAGAGATTTATCAGAAATTTATATTGTCCGATATTGTGGATGACAGCCGCTATGTTTTTCCCACTGATGTTAGCGGCACAGAGCGGTAGTGAAGATGAAGCAGGCGTAATTCTGGACCCCGGTACTGATCCCTATTATTATTACGATGATACGTATCCTCAATACTCACTTGAATCCGGTTTGGTTGTTGGCAGATCCCATCTCGGGTTTGAGATGACTCTTCTTCAGGCAGACAGCGATATGTACGGTAGTTTTTTCGGTGGTATTGCCGGTGGCCGGAATTCTGAATCGTTATTTGATGGCGCCTGGATAGCGGGTATTTCTGCAGGGCAACAATTTTATTTGAGCGATAGGCTGAACGGCTTTGAAGCCAATAAAACAGAGCTCTATTTCAGGTTTGGGCCGGGAGTGGGTATAGCTGGAAGGGGAACATTTTTAGGGTCTGACTCCGTGTATCATTTTGGGCTTAATGCAAACGCTATTCTCGGTGCCCAGCTCAGAATCTCTGATAGCACCTCATTTTTTATGCATGGCGGCGGCAGAGTATTGTGGTATCCTTCTTTGCAAGAGATCGATTTAATGGGTATCCCGATGGTTGCAGCCGGTTTTAGATATAGTATAAGAAACACTATTTCTCCGGTAAGATTTCGCATCAGATGATACATGGTTGCTGATGGATATCGTTATTTAAGCGAGAAAATTTTACGCTAAATTCTGAATTATACCGTTCTCAACCCGAGCCGAAAACGAAATAGTTTTTGATTCGACGGAAACCCGGATTGCCTGTTTAAACGTGACATAGTATTATTGTTTTCGTATAAACCTGAGTTCGACTATATTAATAATCGAACTCAGCGTATAAGCACATTCTAAAGACTTTAAACAAACGTTTCTGCTATGATTGATATGAAAAATAACTTCTTTAAATTTCTTGTCGCTTTTTTGATGACGGCTCTCCTTTTTAGTGCGTGCAGTGTTTCAGGGGATGACGACCGGGAGGCGGCGCACCATTTTAACTACCAGGTTTTTGATGAACAGGGAGAGATGATCAGCTCTGTTTCTGATGAATCGGACGATGACACAGAAATTGAAACAAGCCTCGGACTTTTTGGAGATAGCTTCTTCCCCGAATGGATTGCAGAAGAAATCGGCCTGGACCCTTCAATCTTGAAGCGCAACCAAATCTACCTTCATGCTGAAAACGGTGCGACCGGGGATGTGCGCTTTGCTACATTGAATTTTGCTTTCCCACGGCTATACGAATGGGAAACAGACACATATGAGGTTTTTAGTGTTTCAGAAGAGAACTGGCTTGAGACTCTTCGAAGATTCTGGGAGCATCGACACGACAGGCTTAATGGGAATCTGAGCGATGGAGCTGGTTTAGAGAAGCTAAATGACGACCGCTGGTTCAGCGGAATGGTAAGCGCGAACTACAATGACTTTGGCATCGGTACAAGAAACCTGAACTTTATTTATGTAACAACCGGTGGCGAGGTTGAGATCACTTCCATTTCCGATAGCCGACTTGAAGGTACTTTTACGATCGATATCAGCGGATTGCCGGGGTCACTTTTCAACGCAGACACCTTCCCGGAGAAGCCGGCCATGAATCGCTATACCATAACGGGTAGTTTTGCAGCAGTTCCGGGAGATTTTGAAGATCTTCTGCAGGCCCGCACCGATATATTTAATCAAATATTCAGGTAAGGGGTCACGATGCCGAATCCGCAGCGTTCTGACTGTTTCTGTTTTTGGTAAGCTCTCCCGTTTTTTTGAAGAAACGGGCGTTATGTAAAATACCGGCAACCGTCAGCCCGGCAATTAAACCAACCCAAAAACCAGGCGCTCCATAATTGTAAGTAAACCCAAGCAGATAGGCCGTTGGTATGCCGATTACCCAATATGCTACCAGATTTACGTACATTGGAATTTTGGTATCCTTTAGGCCGCGCAAAGCACCATATCCGCTCACCTGCAGCCCATCAGATATCTGAAAAATTGCGGCCATATACAGAAGTTGTACCGCAATGGCGGTAACGTCAGCATCGGAGGTGTAAATCGCCGTTATCGCTTCTGGGAAAAGAAAAAGTATCGAGGCCGTACCGAGCATAAACAGAGTTGAAATTCCAACTCCTACGTATCCGCGAAAACGAGCCTCATGAGGTTTGCCCCGGCCTATCGAGTTGCCAACACGGGCTGATATGGCGATTGAGAGACCCAGTGGAATCATAAAGCAGATAGAGGCAAAATTGATAGCTACCTGATGCGCCGCAATTTCCAACGTACTCAGCGTGCTGATTAAAAGACTAACGGCCGCAAACATGCTCACTTCCATCGAAGAGCTGATACCAATAGGCGTGCCAATGCTGACCAGCTCTGACAGATATTTTTTTTCAGGCCATCGGAATTTTCCGAAAATATCGAACCGCTTGTACGGCGGATGCCAAACTGTAAACCAAAGCATTGCCACGAACATAATGGTAAACACGATGGATGAGGCATACCCCGTTCCGATTGCGCCGAGTTGCGGAAAGCCAAATTTTCCGAACATCAGTACGTAGTTGGCTGGAATATTTACCAGCGTACCGATGATGGCGATATACATAGCCGGACGCGTTACCGACAAACCTTCGTTGAAATGGCGTAGCGCACCGTAGGCAAATGCCGGGAAAATCCCCCAGCTTATCGCTTTTAAATAGCCTGCCGAGATGGGTATGATCTCTTCGGTTACCTGGAGCAGATCAAAAACAAAATCGAGATTGCGAAGTACAAAAAATGCAGGCAGTGCAAGAATTTGGCTTAGCCAAAGAACCTGACGTGCGTTCTTACCAATTACATCAAGATTTCGCCCACCCATGTTTTGTGCTACAATGGGGGTGACCGCCATCAGACACCCCATACATAAAACTACCACGGGCATTAGCACACTGGTTCCCACAGCAATAGCCGCAAGGTCTTCGGGTGAAAGCCGACCGGCCATAATCGTGTCCACAAAACTCATGCTGATTTGCAAAAGCTGTGTGATGATCACTGGTCCGCCAATCGTCATGAGAAGACCCGACTCCTTGTAGATACGCTGGCGATATGTTTCTTGCTTATTTTCCATCTGAATTTTTAGCGATGCAGATGGTACAAAATATCGCGCAGAATCACCTCATGAAATCTAAATCTAAATCTATAAACCTAAATTCAATTGTTGAATTTTAAAATTATAGTCCCCCTTCCCCTACTATTTTGCCATATGGCACTAACAAAGGGATCCCTGCGGCGAAAAAAGGGGGGAATGAGGGGGATGTTCATCTATTGTATCAGAACTCAATGAACACCCCTCTAAATTTCCCCTGTCAGTGCTTTACTGGTCCCGGCCTGTCCCGAGCTTTGACTCGGGGGTGCATTATCCCGGGAAAGGGGAGACTTCTACTTGATCATTTAATAAGGATTAAGGTTATAAAACTCCCCTGAGCCACGACTACGAAACCAAATCAGAATGACTTTGCGGCAGCAGAATAGTGAACGTGGTACCCTCACCCGGCATGGATTCGAAGGAGATACTGCCGTCATGGGCTTCAATAATTTTCTTGGTGATTGCAAGACCGAGACCGGTACCGCTGGATTTAGTCGAAAAGTTTGGTACAAAAATGTTGTCCTGATCGCTGTCGGGAATCCCTACTCCGTTGTCGCTAATTTTTATAAACAGATAATCGCCGTGGGCACCTGCTTCTATTTGAATGACTGCAGGTTTGTCTTCGCTTGCTTCGATCCCGTTCTTTACAAGATTGATCAACACTCGGCGAATTTCATCGGCCACACAGCTCACAATCAGCTCATCGTTCAATAACCGGATATTGAATTCAATATCCTTATCGTGCCTGTAGAGATCGGCTACTGACACAATAAGCTGCTTTAAATTCACCGGTTCAAAAGGCTCTTGAATGGGTTTTGAAAATTTGGAGAAATCACTGGCAATTTTATTAAGCGACTCAATCTGTTCAATTATATTTGCCGCCGTGGTTTCGATTGCGGGCTTTAGGTCCATTACATTATCGGGATTGGCTTCGAGCTGACGCTGCAGGTGCTGCAGATTCAGTTTCATGGGTGTAAGCGGATTCTTTATTTCATGGGCAACCTGCTGGGCCATCTCTTTCCATGCGGATTCACGTTCAGCTTTGATCAGTTCTCTCTGTGCGTCGTCAAGCTTGTTAACCATCTGATTGTACGCTTCCGCAAGAGATCCGACCTCATCCCCACTGGTAACCGGGATTTTTGTTTTACGTTCTCCGCGCGAGATTTTGTTCAAACCTTTTTGTATCAGCTCCAGCGGTTTGGTGAGTTGATTTGAAAACACAATGGCTCCGATAGTAAACAGGGAGAATATGGCGAGATAGATACCAAACAGGTAGCTGGTTGTCTCCAAAAGCTGCTCTGTGTATACCGGCGACTGTGTAAATGTGGGAATTGCGATAGCGCCGATCGGCGTATTGTCCTCTCCAACGATGGCCCTGTATCCAACCATCAAAGTTTCGTTTCCAAGCTGCACGGTCGATACAATATGACGCCTTTCCCGGTTATACAGAAACTCGTAGACGGAAAATGGCAAAATACGCGGTATCAGATGCTGCTGAAATATTTGAGGCGTAGTAGATTCTCTTACCCATACATTTTGGTAGAGAATTGCGTCTACATTTAACGGTGTGGTAACATCTGCAAGCGGAATATTGAATGCCTCAGATGTGATTTCGGGAGAGGTTAATTGAATCGATTCAGCCAGGTTTTTCAATTTATTTACAAGATCTCGCTCTATGTTCTTTTCACTCTGGTTACTGATCGCAAACTGAGTTGCAAAGATCAGCACAGTTAGAAAGAGCAGGGTGGCAAGGGTAAAGCCATCAATCAGGCGGTTTTGAAAGCGTTTGCTTTGGCTGAAAAGGTGAAATGTTTTTAACCCGCACATCGAAAGTGTGCCCATCACGAAAAGTCCAAAAAAGAGCAGTGGAAGGAAGAGGCGGAAATATGAAAACAGGTGATTGTTGAACCCCGGTTTTGGAGTGCTGACTTTTACGATATTTCTATCACCCACTTTAAGTAAAATTTCCCTGAAAGAGCCTTGAGCGGTTCTGGTGGTGATGAAAGCGAGCGAGTCCAGCATGGCAATATTTCGCTCAATATCTGAGAGACGATTGTATTCAGGCTGATCGGTATAAATTCCCTTCGTTGCGCTTCTGACAACTCTGTTGCCTGAAAATTCGGCCATGTAGAAGCTCTTTCTCCAGTCCTCACCTGTAGTTGCGGCCATCACAGCCCGGATAGGTTTGTTAAAATCGGGTCGCTCCTGGTAGATAGAGCCTGTAATCCACGCGATGATATTCCCCGTATTTTCTGAGCTATAGATGGGTATCCATCCACGGTAAAAAGCACGAAAATTTTCACCGATATTGGGCGGCCTTCCCCATACTATCGGCCGATTTGTCTCCATCCGAAGTTGCTCGCCCCTGTGTGAGCGAATCATAAATTCGAAGTCAAAAATTGAGGTCCAGCCCGGCGAATCAATACTTGTGGAATAGTCGGAAATAAGATTGCCATCCGTACGCATAAGGTGAAAATCGAGCGAATAACTTTGCATATCTCTTCGAACTAGCGACTCGATGACCCTTTCGAAGCGAACCTGGGCGCGTTCTGGATTCACAAAAATTTGTTCTTCTGTAATATCTCTCAGTCTCAACTCAACAGTTTGTAGAATAGAACGCAGAATGGTTTCTGCATCACTATCCGCTTCAGCCGCATATTCCATTGCAACATTATGGAGTTCATTATCAGCACGCTCGGGGGTTGTGTTCCAGATAATAAAGTATAGTGATCCCGAGGTGAAGAGCAGCAATATGATCATCCTTCTGAAGCCGGACATTGTACTGAACTTTGCAGGGTAGTAGGCGAGCATCCAGCCGGTAGAAATAAAGGCTATAAAGAGCAGCAGTATTAAAATAAACTGCCATCCTAAAAAGTATTCGAGAGTTGTGAACTGGTCAATTCCGAATGAAGTGGCCAGAAAAGCAAAAAACGAAGAGAAGAAAATCAATACTGCTTTATCCCGTTCAAACTTAAATAGAAAATGCGATACAGCCAGGCTGATAGTTGTAATGGCTGTAAAAAACAGTGCGCCGGAAATGTAGAAAATCAGTGAGATGGCCGGCGGCAGAAGCTGCAGATCGAGCAGTGGAATGGATGAATTTGTGGTTAACTGTTTAGTATTAACAACAAAAAGAAGGATTAGCAGCAGCTGTACAACTCCGTATAACAAAGCCAGCAAGGTTCCTTTCATCTGCATTTTGTCAGATTTCAGGGACTTAAATCCACTTAATATATTGACAGCAAGAAGGCTGAACAAGAGTAAAAACAGGGCGTTCAGTAAGTATTCAGCCAGCACTATCTGGGTTTGCAGGGAGCCATCGGCACTGTCGGGTAAAAAAAGGATACCCCATGTTTCAGCAACAGAGTGATTGACGGCAAGAAACCATAAAATCGAAATGAAAATAATTTGAAATAGAAGAGCGTACCAGTTTTTGAACTTAAATGAAAACGAGAGAAATAATATCAGAAGTGCAGCGGCGAGAAAGAGATGATGCAGAGAACGATTTTTTTCCACTGATTCATAAAGCGAAGACACATAGATGTCAAAATCTGATTCAGATGAGTAGATAATGCCAACTGAATCACTCTCAGTTGTGGCGAGTGTTCGATATAGTACCGGTTCATCCGGCGGGAGTTCGGAAAAACTAAACTGAACCGGAAAGTATCCTTTTAGTGTCGGGTGATCTGCGAGATTGTAGTTTATATCGCTGGATATCTGCAGATTTGTGGTATGCGCAAGTCTTCGGGCCGCAACAAGCTGGTAGTCCCTGTCATTTACAGAAAAAGTTACCTGGGCAATCAGTATAGAGAGATTGTTTCTTTTTTGGACATACGTTTGCACACTGTTTCGGAACTCGGTTCCAAACGGCGGAGGTATCACAAGATGAAAGCCATCCCAGCTATGCGGGCTTCCGTCCTGATAGAGTGTAATACCCCAAAACTCAAACTCTGTAAGAGCCTGGTAGATAAACTGTCGATTTTGTCTCTGCTCGAGAAGCGGGCGCACATTTTCCAGCAGGACTGATGTATCGTCAATCAGGTCCTGCTGAATGGTTTGATAAAGCGATATTCCGCGATCCAGGCTCTCTTCAATGAGACGGTCTGGAGTTTCCGGAAGGTGGTCCGGTTGAGGGGCATTCAGTTCAAAATATCCGTACGAAAGCAGCGCAGTAAAAAAAAGCACTACCGGAATCGTTAAGGGATTTTTGAAAAGCGATTTCAAGTACTTGCAATCTCGTTGTCTGCAATTTCGATTCGATTTGCGTCGCTCCACATTCGTTCAATTCCGTAGTAGTCTCGCTTCTCTTCGCTAAAAATGTGAACAACAATATTTACGTAGTCAAGGATGATCCAGCGGCGGGCGTCCATACCCTCCTGCTTCCATACAGACTCACCAATCTCTTTTTTTGTTTTTTCCATCACACTGCTTGCAAGAGCCCTGATTTGTGTTTCTGATGTACCGTGGCACACAACAAAGAAATCGGTAAGCGTGGTTAGTTCGCGCACATCAAGCAGTACAATATCCTTTGCTTTCTTTTCGAGAAGTGCTTCGGTAATAGTGTCAATCAGCTCGGATGAATCAGCGGTCTTATATTTTGAAGTTGTGGTAAATTGACTTGATTTGGCAGTAGGCTTATCTGTCATAGGCGGTAAATTTAAATATGTAAGATTTATAAATTAAGGGATTCGTAATCGGCTCCCAGAACAAGTGTAACGTCAAGATAAAATTCTCCGGATACTTCTCTTAAAATTTGGCTCTCATCGATTCCTAAAGCGGTTGCAACTCGTTTTGCGTTCTCGAATTGGTTGCTTCGCGAAATTACAATAGTATTTTCAACATTAAAGTGATCAAAATTACCTGTTTCTACAACATCGAATCCATAGCTTCGAAGAGTACCGGTGTAGGCTGTGGCCAATCCCGGAATTCCGCAGCCATTTAAAACTTCGATCTGAATTACGTTGCTGATCAGAGCCGGATCTTGCTCAGATCTGTCAGATACAATTCTGGGGTAGATAAGCCTCGTGATGAGGGAAAAAACTAAAATGAAAAGTAGAAAACCTAAAAAACCAAGCGCTGCGTTAAGCAGAAGCGAAGATTCTTCATTGACTTGATTGCTATCTGCCATTTAATAAATACTGCTACCAGGCAGAACGCCTGTCAAACGGTGAATGATAACCCCTGTTGTATCCATGGCCGCCGTAACCGAACGGGGAGTATTGATATGGACGCTGTGAAAACTCGAACGAAATATTTGCGCGGTCCGAAATTTGATAGTCGAGGCGTGCCCGGTCTATGATAATACGCGAACTTAAACTTTCATTTGCCATAAAATTGTTACCAAAAGGAGAGTGAAGAAAGGATACGTCGACCTGCGCATCCAGATTTTCACTTATATCAAACAGCATAGAATTTGTGTATGCGTTTATATTCTGCGTCTGCCCGCCAAAGCTGCTGAAGGTCATAGAGTATGAGTGATTCATTGTCATATTCAAAGCATTCATCCAGCTTCCTGAGGAGGGAGAATTATCGGTAGACACGATTCCGCTATAATCTGACGGGCCGCTTAGATCACCTCTCAGCTGTGCATCTGCTATAGAAACTGAGAAAACGGTGATGGAAAACAGAAGTATTAAAATTTTCATGGCGGAAAATGTTGAGTTTATTCTATATCAATGATAATACATAAACGGTATGACTTAGTAAACAATTTCACGGGAATCTAAAAAAATGACAATCATTATGGAATTACTTTCGGAGCAAATCGTCCTTCGTGAACTTGATTTTGTTGTAGCCTTAAAAAACCGGTATATTATCAAGCTAGAAATTTTTTTTAAAATGTAATTAAAAGACTGCAGACGCATGAAGATGAAACTTACGGATTTCAAATTTGAAATCGAAGATTTTAATGTCCCCGAAGAACCCCAGAATCCAAGAGATTCATCTAAACTAATGGTTCTGAATAGAGAAGATCAGTCAATCAAGCACGAGACTTTTTCTGACATCCACAAATATGTGAATGAAGGTGATGTAGTCATATACAACAATACGAAAGTGTTTCCGGCCAAGCTAAAAGGCAAAAAAGAGAAAACCGATGCAGATATTGAGGTTTTTCTTCTTAGGGAGCTGATGCCTGAAAACATGCTGTGGGATGTTTTGGTTGAGCCGGCCAGAAAAATCAGGATAGGTAATAAACTCTATTTTGGAGAAGATCTGATGGCTGAAGTTGTAGATAATACCACTTCTCGCGGCCGAACCATCCGGTTTTTATACGACGGACCGAACGAAGATCTTTATAGGCGGCTGGATACAATTGGAGATATGCCTCTGCCTCCGTTCATCGAACGAGAGCCGGTGGAAGAGGATAAGGAGCGGTATCAAACCATATTTGCGAAAGAGCGCGGTGCTGTTGCAGCACCCACGGCCGGCATGCACTTTACAGAAGAGCTTGTAGAAAAAATCGAAAAGAAAGGTGCTGAGTTTTTGCCCGTTACCCTTCATATTGGGTGGGGCACATTTCGTAATGTTGAGGTTGAAGATCTTACAAAGCACAGAATGGACTCAGAAAATTTCCTGATATCACAGGAAACTTCCGATAAAATTAATACGGCCCTGAAAAGTAAGACCAGTAAAGTGATTGCTTGCGGCACGTCAGCTGTTCGGGTAATTGAAACAAGCGTTATGGCCAGCGGAATGTCAAAACCGGGAACCGGCTGGACGGATAAGTTTATTTACCCCGATTATGATTTTAAAATCACGGAAGCTATAATCACTAACTTTCACCGTCCCGAGTCTACTCTGTTGATGCTGGCAGCAGCTTTTGGCAGTTATGACTTTATTATGAAGGCGTACGAAGAGGCGAAAGAGAAAGATTATAGATTCTTCACATTCGGCGATGCGATGCTGATTATTTAAACCGGTTGTTCTGTGGATAGGTCGCTTTTATGTTTGATAGTTCCCGCAGCCGGTGTCGGTAAGCGTATGGAAACGGATGTTCCAAAGCCGTATTTGAAGCTTGGCAAACAAACAATTCTGGAGCATACACTTTCCTGTTTTACCGGGCTTTCCGGACTTTCAGAGGTTATTGTTTCAACGTCGGATTCTTACAAAGAGCAAACGCTGGAGATTCTGCGTCGGCTGTTTCCAGATAATGTTACGCGGGTTGTTAAGGGTGGTGCTGAGCGACAGGATTCAATTTTCAACGCTCTGAAAACGGTAGGGGATGAGATTGATTTAGTGGCCGTGCATGATGCGGTTAGGCCCTTTGTCTCAAAGTCAGCTATAAATAATTGTATTGATACTGCACTCTTAACCGGCGGAGCAATTCTTGGTGTGCCTGTTAAAGATACCATAAAGAGGATCGACAGTAAAAATCAGATTCTGAGCACACCGGTGCGTTCGGAACTTTGGCAGGCTCAAACACCACAAATTTTCAGGCGCACTATTCTTCTGAAAGCGTATATGAATGCACGTCGTTCAGGTGTCGTTGGGACTGATGATGCTTCATTGGTGGAGATGATTGGCGGAGATATTCGCGTCGTGGAGGCCAGCAGAGATAATTTTAAGCTGACATATCCTCTGGATTTTAAAATTGCAAAGCTATTGATCGAAGAAAAAACTAAGAGTGTATAGATGAAATTCAGAATAGGTCTTGGCTACGATGTGCACCAGTTTGCAGATGACAGGAAACTAATACTGGGCGGGGTGGAACTTCCTTTCCATCGTGGACTCAAAGGCCATTCCGATGCGGACGTGCTTCTGCACTCAATAACCGATGCAATTTTAGGGGCGGCTTCCATGGGAGACATTGGTACACATTTCCCCGATACAGATCCCCGTTATAAAGATGCAGACAGTGCAGTGCTTTTGCAACATGTAATTAAGATGATACAATCTGAAGGCTTCGAAGTTGGAAATGTAGATGCAACAATTGTGGCTGAAGAGCCAAAAATGAGTCCTCATATCTTAAACATGAGAAAGCGTATTTCAGAATTGCTTGAGTGCGGATTAGGTGATGTTTCGATCAAAGCGACCACCCACGAGAAAATGGGAGCCATCGGTCGTTTAGAAGGGATTGCTGTTCACAGTGTAGTATTGATTAATCGAATGTAGAAGTATGGAAGCATTCACCAATGAGCTGATAAATTGGATATTTACGCTCTCGCCATTAAAGATTTATGCCATTTTCGCAATTATCGCATACCTGGAAAATGTAGTTCCTCCTATTCCAGGAGATATTCTGGTTGCATTTGGCGGCTATCTTGCCGCAGAACAGATTGTAGGCTTTAACGTCCTTTTAATTGTGACGACTATCGCTTCCGTTATTGGGTTTATGAATATGTACGGAATTGGATATTATTTTGGAGACAAAATAGAGCGTGAGCGAAAAAACTTCTGGCTCATGAGATTTGTGGATGTTAAGTATTTTGATCGTGGAAAACGGTGGATGCAGCGCTGGGGGCAAGGTGTTATTCTGGCTAACAGATTCCTTGCAGGAACACGATCCGTAATATCGGTGACAGCAGGCTTGACGCAAATCCGGGTTTACTCAACGATTTTGAGTGCAACTATAAGCTCTTTGCTCTGGAATGTGTTGTTACTAGGTTCTGGTTGGCTTGTACATGAAAACTGGCAGGTAATAGGTCACTATTTAAACTTGTACGGATGGTTTGTGCTTGTTTTAATTGCCCTGGGCGTGGGAGCTAAACTACTATATAATCGGCATCGAAGGGTGCGGAAAAGAAGGCTGGATGAAAAATAAAAATATTGTTCTCTTTTTTGTTGATTAGTTCTAAATATGTTTTTAGATTTCAGGTCTTTCAATGAAACGAAAGCGAGATAGGTATATCATAGCCGTTTAGCGGGCAAAAAGATTATAATAATGCGAGCTGTTGCTCAGAAGCCCAATTTTGGGTCAGGTTAAAGTAGCTAAGATTGAATTATTGAAATTTTGATTGCTTTCACGATAACCTCGTTGACATTCTCAATTAGTAATAAGATTTTCATCGAATCAGAAAATAGGTTGCGCTGAAGAGCGTCAACGATTCTGAATTTATTATAAAAGTATCTTGACATATTGAAATTGCCAGTGTAGCTCAGGGGTAGAGTCCCGAAGGATTTCGGGATAAACCGTCGGATTTGCTGGATTTGTTTAGAGTGTTTATTTCTGGAAAAGTTTATTTTGACATATTGAAATTGCCAGTGTAGCTCAGGGGTAGAGTCCCGAAGGATTTCGG
>CAZXYQ010000062.1:0-195 GCA_964644975.1 uncultured Rhodohalobacter sp. | reverse complement strand
TCTGGAAAAGTTTATTTTGACATATTGAAATTGCCAGTGTAGCTCAGGGGTAGAGCAACGGTTTTGTAAACCGTCGGTCGTCGGTTCGAATCCGGCCACTGGCTCATAACTGGGGGGATACCAAAGCGGCCAACTGGGGCAGACTGTAAATCTGTTGTCTTACGACTTCGTAGGTTCGAATCCTGCTCCCCCCAC
>CAZXYQ010000061.1:0-16450 GCA_964644975.1 uncultured Rhodohalobacter sp. | reverse complement strand
AAGATTGTTATCTTACACAAATGAAAACAACACTCTTTTTAGCATTTACCATTTTATTATCTGCTATTACCCTTGCAGAAGTTCGTTCACAGGCACTTAACCCTACCGATCTCGATAGGGCGATAGAGTACGCAGGCCAGAACGATAAAAAAATACTGATTGATGTGTACGCCGAATGGTGTCCGTATTGCGAAAAAATGCATAATGAAGTCTACACAGAATCGGCTGTTATTGAAGCAGTGAATCAATATTACTACCTGGTAAAGATAAACATAGAGTCGGAAGAGATCGTGAATTATCTCGGACGTGAGATGACAGAACGCGAATTTTCTGCAATGCTGAACAGCTCAAGCCTGCCCACAACATTTTTTATGAATGGTGAGGGTGAAATTCTTGGTATGCAGCCCGGTTTGTTACCCGCAGACATATTTGAAGATTTGCTTCACTTTGTTGGAAGCAACGCATTTCAGTCAACCTCTTTCGACGAATTTAGGAATAGTAATTAGTTGGTTTGATCACCAAATGTATCCCTATGAGCAGAAGTCAGTCCGTTGAAGACTACCTAAAAGCGATCTATAAACTTGAAATTGCCTTAGACGGCAAAGGTGTGCCTACATCTGAACTTGCCAGAGAGATGGGGGTGGCAAATGCCTCCGTTACAAACATGGTAAAACGGCTTTCTGAGCTGGGAATGGTTACGCATCAATCCTACTACGGTTCAAAATTGACGAATGCGGGCAGAAAAATCGCGCTCGAAATGATTCGCCATCACAGGCTGCTGGAACTTTATCTGGCCGAAATGCTCGGTTATTCATGGGATCAGGTTCATGATGAAGCAGAAAAGCTCGAGCACCATATTTCTGAACAGTTTGAGGATAAAATATCGGAACTACTGGATGATCCAAAGTTTGACCCTCATGGTGATCCGATTCCCACAAAAGACGGCAAAATACCTGAAATGGGGCTGAGCCCTCTTTCTGATGTATCTGTTGAAGATGAAATTATCGTAAAGAGAGTAAAAAATCAGGACCCTGAACTGCTTCGCTACCTGCACACCTACGGCCTAATTCCGGGTAAACACGTTCGTGTCTTAAAAAAAGAGCCGTTTGACGGTCCGCTTGAACTGTCGGTCGATGGTAATAAATCTGTTACACTGGGGCACAACATTGCAGAGGATATCCTTGTGTATAAGCCGGTCAAAAATTGATCGGCATTACCCGGCATTACCCGGTATGATCCAGCGGATTCGGGTAAGTGAAGGTAAAATCCAGCACTTCTTTAAGCTTTTTGTTTGATATAACCCGGTCAATGGATTCACTTTCAGAATCAAATTTTGGCGGTACTACCCCAAAATGTTTGGCAGCGGATTGATATAAGGTCTTTCTGGGAGGATGACCATCTGAAACAGCATTGAATACTGCATTTTTGATTTCACTCTTTATCAGGTAACGAACAATACGAATACAATCATCCTGGTGAATTAAATTAACCGGTTTGAACGGTCCTGAGAGTCCCGTTCGTCCCGCCATGTAATGTGCGGGGTGCCTGTCGTATCCATAGAGCCCTCCAAACCTGAGAATAATCGTGTCAAAGGCCTCTGAATGCTGAAGAACTTCTTCTGCTTTTAAAATCGCATCCCCTGATGGGCGGCTGCAGTTTCCCGGATCGATATCGTTTTCAGTGTAATACCCTTCCGATGACGGATATACGGACGTTGAGCTTGCAAAAATTACTCTCCCTATAGTTGATTCTGGTGATTCCAGTATATCCCGGACAGCACTTATTTTTTGAGTGTAGTGGGTACCGCCAGGTTTATTTCCTCGTTCCGGAGGGATGTTCAAAAACAGGGTGTCAGAATTCCAGAATTGCGAGCCACGGCATTCCTGCAGATCTTCTGGAATTGAGACCATGAAAGGAATTATTCCATTTTCCTTTAAGAGAAGAAATTTTTTATCAGATCGGGTTGAGCCCAGAACTTCATGACCATCACTCAGCAATTGAAGCGCAAGCGGAAATCCAAGCCAACCGCATCCCATTACAGATATTTTCATCAACAATTTTTTTTTTTGTGACAATGAATGTAAAAACTAAACGATGCAATTAAAAATAGTTCGTGCTTATAATAAGACGACGTTATGCGCTTTTATATGAGATGATCATTTTTCTATACCAGAATTAAAACAACACAGAAATACCGCCAAATAGGGTTCTTGGAAGTCCCGGTCGAACACCGGCCGGTCGGTCTGATACGATATATTTGTTGTTCAGTACGTTCCGCACGTTCGCAAAGATATTCAGGTTTGAGTGTATGTTGTAGGACGAATGAAGATCGAGCAATAAGTAGCTGTCTGTACTTGCCTCTTCCAGTATTGAGCCACTGCCTGCAGCGGTACGCATGGCGGGTTTGTAAGACGCATTTAAACCGGCACCCAGTTTCTCATATTCAATAGTGAGAGCGGAGTTGAGCTGATGTTTGGGTATAAAAGGAATTTCATCACCTATCTGAACTTCACCCCAGGGGCCAAAACCGCTATCGAAGTTGGATTTGAATGTTGCGTTTGTGAATGTGTAGTTGTTGCTAAAAGGGATGGCAATATTGCTGAAGTTGAATAATTCGGCTAGATCTATAGTTGCTGTTACCTCAAGTCCGGTTACTTCCACAGCCCCGGCATTGAACTGGGCTGTAGTTCCTGATCCACCGGCGGCCGCAAGATCGCTGCCGAGCAGGTTAGAATAGTCATTGTAAAAACCAATTATTTCTGTCTGAAATAGTGGCGTATCATAACGAAAACCAAGCTCGTAATTCAGACTTTTTTCTGATACAGTCTCGCTTGAAGAGCTTGGGCTGGGTGGAGAAAACCCTCTGTGAATACCTGCAATAAGCGATAGTTCTTCAGTAGCCTGTAAAGTAGCCCCTAAACCGGGAAGTAAAACATTTACGGTATAGCTTGTTTCACTGAGGCCGGAACCGGTTCGTCCGATATCATTGACACCGAAGTTTTTGTTTGTAAACCAAATATTTTCATATCGGAAACCGGGTGTAAATGTCCAACGGTCTAATCTTATTTTATCCTGAACAAAAACGGAAAGGGCTGTAGCTGAACCTATTCTGTTAGCTTGTTCACCGGCAACGCCCGCCGTTGTGAGAATCATTTCGCCGTTCTGCATTTTGTAATCATCTTCGAACTGAAACCTATCTTCTTGGTCCTGATGGAGTCTTACTCCCACTTCAAGCTGATGTTGAGCTGTCCCCACATCAAAGCTTAGTCCCAAAACAGACTCAACCCCCTGAGAATAATACTTGCGATTGTTATTGCGAACTGTTAGAGCA
The DNA here is from genome assembly GCA_964644975.1 of uncultured Rhodohalobacter sp. GTDB lineage: Bacteria > Bacteroidota > Rhodothermia > Balneolales > Balneolaceae > SW132. The sequence continues at coordinate 13,119 of CAZXYQ010000061.1, read as the reverse complement.
TCATCAGGACTGTCTTCACCTCTCAAATATCCAAGCTCCGTGCTGTTAGCTTCAGGGTTCGCGAGGATAGAAGAGAGGTTGCCTGTATTTATTGATGCAACATTTGTATTCAGATCTTGCAGCTTATACCACGCTCTTGAAAAATCGTTTCGATACAGAGACGTAGTCAGATCTACATGATTTGAAAGAATGGCTACGTGGCGAGCCATCATTTGTGTGTGATCTGTGGTCATCTCGTCCACCTGTGATGCCGCGTACCGGCGGAAAGGATTATGATTAAAGTCTCCACGGGTTAAGCCAAGGTAGGTTTCATTGGAAGTTTCGGCATGATAACCCAGCTTGAGCTCAATACGCTGATATATTGAGGCATCGCTGGAGGACTGCACCATAAATTTTCCAAGTATATCACGAACGATATACCCTGTATCGCCACCGTCATCAAGCTCCTTAAATCCATTGTCGCCAAGCTGTGATGCTTCAATCAGGTATCCGTAACGTTCAGTACGGTTGCCAATTCTGGTATATAAATTGGTTGAGTTTCGTTCGCCCAAACTAAATTCTGCCTTTCCTGACAGTTCCGTAGGAATAGGAGTGGAGATCAGATTTAATGCGCCTCCGGTTGTATTTGGACCATACTTAATCTGCGAAGAACCCTTTCGAACCTCAATAGAACTGATACGGTTTACATTTGGAAAATAGTAAGCTGCCGGAGCACTGTAGGGAGCAGGTGCCGCAAGAATACCATCTTCCATGATATTGATTTTACTGCTGCGCTCACTTCCCGCTCCACGGAGGCCAATATTAGGGCGAAGGCCAAAACCATCTTCTTCCTGAATGTTTACCCCGCTGACGGATTGTAATATTCTGCTGATATCGGAGTATTTCTGCTTTTGCAACATCTCTGCACTAACATAACTGGCGGCTCCGGGTATACTGCTTTTCCATACCGGCTGACCCATAACAGTTACCCGATCCATTAGCACTTTGTCAATAGAACCGGTAGTGTCGGTTGCTGTTTGAGCAATACTATTAAGGGGAATTGTAGAAACTATGAGAAGTATAGCCGTTGCCAAAGCTATAACTTGTTTTCGACAGTTCATTAAATCTTCTTTGAGGTTTTGTAGTTTTTTGTTTAGAACGTATCTAATTTAAAGCCTTCACAGTTGGAGGTCAATACTATTTAGAATTAATCTAAATATAAATAGAGCTTATAAATCAGACCGTACGGATTTTTTGTAACAGTATGATAAATAATAAAATAGCTATCGTTGGATCGGGAATAACAGGACTCACCGCAGCCATTTCATTGAAAAAAAGGGGGAAGGAGATTCATCTTTTTGATCGTAAACCTGATCCCGGTGGAGCAATGAAGACGGAGGTAAAGGGGGACTGGCGATATGAGTTGGGGCCAAACACACTATTGCTGAAAGATCCAGAAGTTGAAGATCTGATTGATGAGCTTAACTTATCAGATAGAGTTGTAGTAGCAAATCAGCAAGCCGCAAAACGCTTTATTGTCAAAAACGGTAAGCTAACGGAGCTTCCGGCTTCTCTGTCCGGTTTTTTGAAAACCCCGCTTTTCTCGGCCGGGGCAAAACTTCGTTTGCTGGGTGAACCATTACCGGGACGATCAGACAAAAATGCTACCGTGGCAGAGTTTTTTGAACGCCGGTTTGGTAAAGAAATTCTCGACTATGCTGTTAATCCATTTGTGGCGGGTATTCATGCCGGAAGGCCGGAAGATCTTTCACTCAGGCACTGTTTTCCATCATTATTTGAAATGGAACAGTCTTCGGGTTCCATAGTGATGGGTGCCATTAAAAAAATGGTAGGGAACAGGAACGGCAGAAAAACAAAACGCCGGCTGATCTCTTTTCAGAAAGGACTATCTGAGCTGCCTTCGGCTATGGTTTCAAGATTGGATCACACCTATATGAATCATGATGTGAATCGTATATTTAAAAAAGATTCAGGCTGGTATCTTAGTACCAAGAGCGGAGAATTTGGGCCTTACCGTGATATTATCTGTACGATTCCGCTTCACAAATGGAATAAAGAGCTTCTCCCGGTGTCTGATGAAAAGCTTGAACGTATTGAAAACGTAAATTATCCGCCCCTATCAATGCTCATCCTGGGCTATAAAAAAGAACAAATATCGCATGCGCTTGACGGATTCGGTTTTCTGGTGCCTGAAAAAGAGAACCGAAATATTCTGGGTGCCCTTATCACCTCAACCCTTTTTAATGGTCGTGCACCTGCCGGTCATCATTTGCTTACCGTTTTTATTGGCGGTGGCAGGCAGCCAAAACTGGCCGGACTTAACAGCGATAAACTGCTTGCAATAGCAGAAAAAGATCTGGCAGATCTGATCGGCCTGTCCGGTGAAGCGGTCTATAAAGACCATATTTACTGGCCCAATTCAATACCGCAGTATCATAGGGGATACTCAAGTGTGGTTTCAGTTTTTGAAGAGATTGAGGAGAGACATCCGGGACTTCATTTGGCTGGAAATTTCAAAGGAGGTATTTCTGTGCCGGACTGCATCAAAAACGGTATTGCACTTGCAGAAAAACTCGCTAATGAAAAGGCGATTTGATACATCAACATTTGTAATTAAGTGATCGTAGTTAGCGGGAAAGGCTTACTCAAGTTCCGGGCGCGCTGAAAACATTTCGAGTACCTGCTGCAAAATATTGCTGCCGATTTTCGTAAATCGCTCTCCCCGGCTCATAGCGAGAAACCGGAGAAGCAGGCGCAGATCATTAAGCAAAAGCGGTGGGTCTGTCACCAGGGTTTCGTTTTCAATGATGAATTTCCAGTCTATCTCTTTCCCAAAGTACACACCTTCTTTTTCCATGAACTGTTTGTATATGTTTGCGATAAGACCGTAGCCAATCGTAGATGGATGCAGCCCGTCGAGGCTGAAGATACCACCGCGGTCCACTTTGCGAGAATGATCGCAAAGTCTCAGGTAGTCGGTTGACAGGCGTGGCTGTCCTGCCTCATCTACAAGGTAGGATGTAGTATCATTATTTTTGAGTTCCTGGATAAACTCTTCCGGGAATGGTCTCACGTTTTCAGCTCCCATTCTTCTTCGGGCAGCAGCCTGTACGTATCTCCCTACAGGAACAACATGAAAGCCAAACTCTTCAGCAAGTTCAGAAATTGTGGCATTATATTGATCCACGTGCTGATCGAGAGTTATAGCATCCTCTTTTGTGAGATGAGGATGCTTATCCGGATTAAAATCCTCATCCCATATCCAAAAACGCGAATAGTAGTCAAAATAACCGGTTCGAGGCTTACTCTTATCAGAATTTACACCGCGTATAGCGGGTGGAATTGTAACGTAAGGAATGGTTGGCACGAAGACCCGCTCTACTCCAATTTTTGATAGTTTTTGATAGAGTATTCTGGTTTCATCTTCAAAGTGTTCCGGCCGAAACACTGTGCATATTCGCTTGTTGTGCGGAGCATTTAAATCTCTTTCTTCAGAATATACAAGCTTTAAGTTTGTTACAGCTCCTATAATATTGTTATGACCAATACAGGAGATTAGATTTTCGATCCCGCCGTTTTTATGGAGCCAATGCACATTTTCTATCATTGAATGGCTTTCAAAAAGCGACGAGAAGGAGGGGTTTAGCACCATTCTTGCGGTGATATGCATGGCGTGATCAGGCAGGACATCAAATACCGTATAACGAGGAGCATTATTTTTGATATGGTCTCTGCTGCTTCTTCCATTCATCAGCCACGAGTCACTGTTTGAAAGCCCCCATATGCTTTGGTTATGGTAGGGAGTCTGCCGGTCAACCTGGAGGGGGCGGTTGTGACCTTCCCAGTGATTTTTTATTCTGCGAAGTGTTTTAAAGAGGTGGGTACCCGCTTTAAGATACTGATTCCAGGATATTTCATCGCCAAATTCATCGGCCATCCCCCTCACCAGCATTTCGATGTTTAGCGGGATACCTGTTTGGGCGGTAAAGGAAGGTTTTTCAAACTCAATCGGTGGATCAAAGGCTCTTGCCAGCAGTGCCGGGAAACTGAGATCTGTACGGTAAATACCCCCGTTCTTAAAACCTTGAGACATGCTATCGCCCATAGCTACCAGCCTGTGGCGATGTTTGTATGAAGTCCGTCTGCTAAACACGTGATGAAATCGTTATCTTAAGGAATTATATTTATTTAAATACTTTCTTAGCCTGTAAAATAAAAAACTATGTCAGATCAACGCAGTGATTTACAAAAATTCCGGGACAGCCGGAAAGAGATGAACCAGAAAATACTTGACCTGGATCACCTTGGAATTAAACGGTTTTTTAATTTGGATACAAACACCTATAAAGATGGCGCTCTTCCCTCTAAAACCAAAGAGCTGCTAGGCCTTGTGGCTTCAGCTGTGCTTCGGTGTAACGACTGTATCGATTATCATTTAGAACAGTGTGCTGCATCAGGATCAACTAAAGAGGAGATTATTGATGCCATGAACGTGGCGATGGTAGTGGGAGGCAGTATTGTGATTCCACACCTGCGGCACGCGGTAGAAACTATCGAAAACCTTGAAAAGGAGGGCGCTCTTTGAAGAGACTCAAATTGCTGATTTTTATGATGACGGCTTTTTCACTGGCAGCATTCGAAACTGCTTCGACTCAGGTCATCCCCGACACAGAAAGGACAGGCAGTTCCAGGTCACTATTTCCGCTTTTAGGGTACACTTCTGATTTTGGCCTGTTTGGCGGAGCTGTATTCCAGCGTATCGATTATGCTGATTCTCGCAGACCATTTCTATCAAACACGATTATTGATGTAGTTGGCTCTACAAATGGATTATGGGTAGGTAAACTGGATTACGAGCGTATAGAAATGTTCGGGCGTCCTGTTAGAAACCATACACGCGTTGAATTTGAGCTTAATCCAATCAGAAGCTTTTACGGAATTGGTAACAACACCCATTTTTCCCGAAGCGATTTCAGTGAAGGGATATACTTTCTGAATCAAAGACATGCATTGATTCGATTTCAGGGCAGGAAAACGCTTCAGGAGTTTGCAAAAGACGGAAAGATGGATGGCGTATTACGTTTAAAAAGCTCATATACGGCAACGGACAATCGCGGAGCTGATACCAGATTTATACTCTCTCCACCTGATAATTTTGAAGATGGCTGGGTTAATACACTCGGATTTGGATTTATCTTAGACAGCAGAGAAAATGAATTCGACCCCCGTTTTGGTCATAGAACTGAAGTTGGTACAGATGTAAGTGGATCTCTGCTCGGAAGCAGCTATTCGTATTATGAGCTATTTCTTGATTCAAAAGCGTTCATCAGCCTGACTGAAAAAACTGTATTGGCACAACGGGTATCGATGCAATACAACTACGGTGACACCCCATTCTGGGAGTTACCTTCGCTGGGTAGCGACTACGGACTAAGGGGATATGCACTGGATCGTTTCATGGGCGATTCTTCAGTTTTGTATATGGCGGAGGTCAGGCGCTGGCTGTTTTCATTCCTGGAAGATGAGATTAAAATTGGCGGTCATATTTTCTATGACACCGGACGGGTTTTTTCTCAAAATGATTCAAAAGGTTTTTTCAGTGAATGGAAAAATACATTTGGGGCCGGCGGAGCGATGAGCCTTTTTAATCCTGATCTGATTTTCAGGGGTGAAGTCGGCTTTTCAGATGAAGATTACAGAATTTATGCCGGAGTTGGTTTTGCGTTTTAGCTCAACCACTTCTCTCGCATCTGTTATGCGATGGCTTTGCAAAATCTTCTTTTATGAACTTTAAATTTTGAACGTGATCTTTTGTTACGAATGAGCAAACAAAAAATTTTGATAACGGCGTCTGTAAATAGCTGTGGAAATTTAAAATCTGTAGTTCAGCAACACGAACACAGATTTCTTCATCTGCCTCTGGAATTATATGAGCCATTTATACAGCGAGAAGAGTCAGATGCCTTGAAAGCACTGCTCCACACATTTTCATTTGTGGTGTACGGCAACCGGCGAAATGCTCTTCATTTTATAAAGTGGGCAGAAAAAGAGGAGCAGGGCGGCATTTTAAAAAATCTTGTTCACCTTGTGCTGGACAAGCCCACGGCAGATTATCTTGAGGCGAAAGGCCTGCCCGCCATTATGCCACGCGAAAATGCCAAGCCCATTGATATCCTGGAATTTATGCTGAGAATTTCAAGAGATGGTAAGACGCTTTATCCTGCAGCTGACGGTAAAGCTGAAGAGATGCCCGGACTACTGCAGGAACTCCAAATGGCGGTGGCGGAATTTACAGTAAGCCGCGAGGCTGGTCTGGAACCGGACCAGCTCCAAAAGTATAAGCAGAGGGTTAAAGCGGCCGATATTAGAGCTGTGCTTTTTCATAACCGGTCTTCAGTTACCCGTACAAGGGCTGCTTTTCCCGAACTGAATCTTCATGAATCGGCCATTATATCAGGTAGTGCAGGTGTTACAAGCATGTTGGTTGAGATGGGAATGGAGCCGACCTTTGAGGCCGAAGGATCCTGGCCAACGATTCAGGCATTAATACTGGATGAGTTTTTAGATAAACCCGTTACCGATTAAACCTAAATACTAAAGTTTACTTTAGCTCCACGAGCGTACATCCCGGTCCGCCATGCTCCCATGGAGCCAGGTTAAAGCTTTTGATCTCTTTTCGGTTTTCAAGATGTTCGTGTACTAGTTTTTTGAGGATTCCTTCCCCTTTTCCGTGTACAATTTCCACTTGCCTCATACCTCGGGCTACGGCGTTATCGAGGTAGTGCATCAATTCCTGAACTGCATCATCGCCCCGATAGCCCCTGATATCCAGTTTCGGTTTCACACTCAAATCCAGGTTTTCAGATCCTCCATAGGTCCGCGTACTCTGCTTTTTCTTCTTTTTTGGCGGAGACGAAACGTTGATCTTCCCAAGCTTCGACTTAATTTTCATTCCATTTACAAGTATAGTCGCCTGCTTACCCGATATATCAATAACCTCGCCTGAAGTGCCGCTTTCACCGATCGTAACGAAATCTCCCACCTTTGGCTGTTTGGATTCATCCCGGGACTCCATTTTAATGTCCAGATCAGCTTTGCCACGATGGATTGCCTTTTTAGTATCCAGAATATCGCGTCTGGCTTCTCTTATTGTATCCCGATCTTCTTTTCCGGCGGCTATAATTTTTTCTACCGCGGCCTCAATTCGTTTGTTTGCAGTTTGCATGATGCGCTCAGCCTCCTTGTAGGCATCATCCATTATCTTTTTCTTCTCACGATCAAACTCTTTCTGCCTTTTGCTGAGAATGTGGTCCTGTTCCTCAGCTTTTTTCTTCAGCTGCTGCAGTTCATGGTGCTCCGCTTTAGTCTCCTGCATCTGTTTCTCGAGAGAGAGCAGCATTTCTCCCATTTTACTTCTCTGGTCTCCCAATAGATCACGGGCCCGTTTCATAACGTCGGTGTGCAGATTCATACGATCAGCAATTTCAAAAGCGTAGCTGCTACCGGGCACACCTTTCCTGAATCGGTACGTTGGCGACAGTGTCTCCTGATCAAACTCCATTGCGCCGTTTATCAGTTTTGGATGCTCATGAGCAAATACTTTCAATGAGCCGTGATGAGTTGTACCGATGATTCGGGCTTTAATTTCAACCAGGTGCTCAATAAAAGCCTGGAATAGTGCACCACCTTCATCCGGGTCGGTTCCTGTACCCGCTTCGTCAATTAAAATAAGAGCTCCCGCTTCAGCTTGTTCAAGTGTGTACCGCATCCACTGCAGCCTGGATGAAAACGTACTGAGGTCGTTCTCGATTGACTGATCATCACCTACATCCGCAAAGAGTCCACTGCTGACCGGCAGGGTAGAGTCGGGCTGAACGGGTATTGGATACCCCATCTGGTTCATATAGGTTAAAAGTCCCACGGTTTTCATAGCTACTGACTTCCCCCCCGCATTTGGCCCTGTTATGATCAGCCCCATCTCATCAGGAGTCAGGTTCATATTGAGAGGAACTACATGTTCAGTCTCCTTGGTCAGCCTGTTTTTCAAAACAAGATTTGGGTTCCGTGCGCTTATCAGGTTCAGCTCACCTTCCGTAGTAAGCTGAGGTATTGCGCCGTCCATATGGAGCCCTAGCTGCACCCTGCTATGGAGAGCATCCAAATGTGCAATAATCCGGATATTAGCACGCAATGCATCGGCATTTTGGCGCACAGTTGCGGTTAACTCCCTGATGATCCATTCTATTTCACGCTTCTCTTCAGCCTCGAACTCCCGAATGTCGTTGTTAATCTGCAGAGCCTCAACCGGTTCTACATATACTGTTTGTCCTGAGGATGAAACATCGTGAACAAATCCATCTACTTTCCGTTTAAATTCCGCCTGGATAGGAATTACCATGCGCCCGTTTCGAATGGTTGGCCCTTCATCAGAGCTCATTCCTTTATCCCGCGCCTTTTTCATCAGACGGTTGATTGTTTTTCGGAGCTGGCCTTTTCTTCGATTTATTTTAGTGCGAATCGAGCGTAGTTTTGGGCTCGCGTCATCTTTCATAACGCCATTATCGCTTACCACGCGCTGAATTTCATCTTCAAGCGGCTTCAGTGCAAGAAGCTGATTAACGTACTTCAAGACTGCCGGAGCATTAATTTCATCATTTTTAAAGAACTGCTTCACAACCCGGGCAACGCGTGCATTGTCAAGTATTAACGGAAAAGTCTCCAGGGGAAGCATTGAGCCTACAGCGTGGCTGTCATCCAAAATAGGTCTGATATCTTTAAGCTGACTCAACGGATGATTACCGTGTCGCTGCAGAATTTCCATCCAGTTATTTGAAAGCTCACTTAAGTGAACGACATCAGAAAGTTCTTTTAAGGGCTTTTGAGCATTCAGTTTCTCTTTCCCATACGGAGTGAATGATTGTGATTTAGCCTGTTCTAAAATCAGGTCAAAACCAATTTTTTTGGGTAGCGAAGCGGGGAATGTCTGCATGTTTATACTCATTCAGGCAATGTCGTGATCTTTTGATATAATGTGAAGTGGATTGTAAAGATAGGATCGTTTTTCATAGAGAGTTCTTTTTTGCAAGGACTTCTGAACAGGCACGCTAAAACTGTACATTGAGATGAATCAGTTTTGTATATTACTGATTAATCGTGTGTACTGTAGGGTCAACCAATAGTAAGCGCTGATTGCTTTGAATCGTTCGAGTTGGCTGCTGAAAAGCTTACAAATCTAAACAATTTAGAATATGAACATTTACCAGGTTGATGCATTTTCAGAACAGCTTTTTTCAGGAAACCCTGCGGCTGTTATTCCCCTAAAAAAATGGATCAGCACGGATCTAATGCAACTCATTGCGGCCGAGAATAATTTGTCTGAAACGGCATACCTGGTAAAAAAAGAGGAGGGAGTCTACGGCATTCGATGGTTCACGCCGGAAACTGAAGTGGATCTTTGCGGACACGCCACTCTTGCGGCTGCTCATGTGCTATACACCCACCTGAAGTTCAGTGGGAAAAGTATCTTTTTTGATTCACACAGCGGACGACTGAGTGTAGAAAAGAAATCTGGTATGTACTGGCTCGATTTTCCATCGCAGCCGCCAAAGCCCGTCAAATCTCCAAAGCTGCTTCCAGAGGCGATCGGAACAATACCGATTTATACGGGAGTGAATGTAGATTTGTTGGTTCTGATTGATGGTGAAAAGATCTTAAGAAAGATGAGGCCAGATTTAGAAATCCTAAAGAGGCTTGATATTCGTGGTGTAATAGTTACCTCGGCAAGCGATGATGCGAGGTTTGATTTCGTGTCGCGGTTCTTTGCACCTGCTGTGGGCGTGCCTGAAGATCCGGTAACCGGCTCAGCTCATACCGTGCTCACGCCATTTTGGTGCAAGCGTCTGGGCAAGACAGAACTTGTTGCCCGTCAGCTATCTAAAAGGGGAGGAACACTTCGCTGTTCTTTGAACGGAAAAAGGGTAAAGATCGGGGGATCGGCTGTAACTTTTATGACAGGTCAAATATCTATTGAAGGATGATATTTCTTCTTTTGATTTTCATTGGAGTATTCACAGGTATATTGGCGGGGATATTCGGAATTGGTGGGGGTATTCTTTTCACACCGATACTCTTTTTTCTGTTTACCTCCATGGGTTTGGAGCAGGCTGTGGCTTGGACAATCGGAACATCTCTTTTCTGTACATTTTCAGCCGCTGTCAGCAGTTCAATGCAGCAAATTATACAAAGAAACAGTTTTCTCGCAGAAGGAGCACTGGTAGGATTGTTTGGTGCTGTCGGGATATATGTGGGCAAACAGATATCAACATCCGCTTTCTACACAGAATCGTTGTTCGTTTCACTCTTTGCAATATTGCTTCTATTCGTCTCCTGGTTGTTTTATCTAAGAGGGAAACCGGGTGTCAGTGAACCTGAAAGTGAAGAACCCGTATTAGTAAAAAAATCACTCGTTACAGGTTTGGGTGGCGGATTTATTGCCGCGCTTGCCGGAGTTGGCGGGGGAGTGGTGATGGTGCCAGTTCTGAACCTTTGGTTTAAAATTAATATCGCGAAGGCCGTCAGTATTTCGTCGCTGGCAATCCTGATTATTTCGCTTTCAGGTTGGCTGCAGTTCGCGTTTTTGTCGGAACCGGCACGTGGGGCAACTTCATATACTATTGGATTTGTAGATTTTGGAACCGGGCTGCCGCTCATCGCAGGGGCATTTGCAGGCGGCTTTCTTGGTGTCCATATCGGCCGCAAACTTTCGCAGGGCTATCGTCAGATGGCTTTCTCCTTACTGGCTGCTATAGTCGCCATTCTGATGGTCTATAGCATTTTCTAGTCGTCATACGGTTTAGATATTTACTTCGTCAATCGACCTGATGCTAATATCAATTCGTAAAGAGTTTAACTTTAATCTTACGGCTGCCTCTTTAGTAATAGAAGTACTGAATCAGAGTGATTTTTATTTGCTCTCTGGAAACAGGTTTCATTGGAGTATCAGCGTGAAGAAAAAGTTATGATAGTCGATACCCGGATTGAGAAGAGCAGAGTTGGCGTTTGACAGATGTTGTAAATTATAGCCAATTTGAAGTCCGGTTTGACTGCTAGTTTTAAATTCAATTCCGATTCCGAGGTTTAACAGATAATTCATAGAGGCTCCGTCACCTGCCGGTAGTTTATCATTTAGAAATAGTAGCCCGGCTGAGAAAAAAGTAAACGGTTTCACTTTTCCGTTCCCAATAGGCAGCAACACATTTGCAGGGATGATACCAAATCCAAGCCTTTGATCCCTCGGGCCATCAATGCCGTTGACAGGGTATTTTAGATGCTGTGTAATAATGATTTCACTACCCAATCGAACAGTAAAATTTTCGTATTGAAATTCTGAGTACCAAAATTGCCCTTTCAGTGAAAAAGATCTGCTGTTTTGTATTTTCCCCCAGGCTTCAAAACTATTGGGTGAATAGACAGCAGAAAGGCCGATTGTTGTGCCTGACTGGTTTTCCAAATTGGAGCTACTGTCTTGTGCGAAGATTGAGTTGGGTAATAGAGCAAATAAAATTACGAAAAAAGTTGTGATGGAGTCTATACGGGGGTACCTGTTCAGGAAAAGGCCCATCAAAACTTCCGCTTTTGAACGATAGCTGCAGCAATCCATATGAACACCCACCCGGCGGCCGTGATGTACCATTGACCTAGTGCCAGAATTAATACATTTACAAAGTAGATAAGGTGATATACAATCAGGGGTGCTTCAGATACTTTTTTCTTTGTAATAGCGCTGAAGTTTTCACTTATAAGCGAAAAAAACCTGGCTACAACCAATAGCGCGGTATACGTATATACGACGTAGGATAGAAAATTTCTTTCGTAAAACACTGCGAGTGCAATGACAATAATTGCAAACAGGTCTAATACAATATGTTTAAGCCACTGCATAAAATAAATTGTAAGAAGGCACCATCAAGGGCCCTCTTTTTAAAAGGAATTACTGCAGCTCGATGACTTCCCTGGCCTGGAGGCCTTTATCACCCTCTGCAATCGTAAATTCAACTTTTTGTCCCTCGGCTAGTTTTCTAAATCCATCTGATTGGATTTCTGAATAGTGTACAAACACGTCTTCGCCACCTTCTCGTGTAATGAAGCCGTAGCCTTTTCCATTATGAAACCACTTAACTGTACCTATTTCTCTAACTTCTTCCATTTTATTCCCATCTTAGTTCCCAGTGATAGTTTACAACAGCTTGATTTTTTTTAATTAATCAAAACCATCGCGACTAAAATAGTTTGTAAAATTCTTTTAAGCAATAATCAATGTAAAAATAGGTAGTTGAATTTATGTAGGTAATAGACGCAAGTAAAAGTCAAGGGTTTATAATTTGTGGAATGTTAAAATAAAACCTCTGTGGCCCAGATTTTTTTTCACCTCTGATTTATCAAATTTGGTGATTATAAAAGTACATTCAGTTATCTAGAGCTCTTATTGGTGGAATAACTTCTGTATATGCAGGTTTACTGTACAGCATCAATTAAATTTATATCTTCAATCCATACCCACTGCGATGATCTCTGCATAGGCCAATGATTGCGCACAGGCGATATCCATTCGCTGCCAATTTTGCTTTCAATATCTACAATGTACCCTGAAAAAGAGATAAGCTGTCCGCGCCGGATTGAATTTAGTTTATCTTGCACGCGATCATTAGAAGGAATAGCGTGCGCCATAATAAGGTTTTGATGAATATTTCCTCTTTGAAACGGAGGTTTTGTCATTTGAACCTGGTAGGAGCGATCATCAATTTTTACAAGCATTCTCCGCAGCAGATCATCATCTGACATACGGTCCCATGCTAACAGAAGGTCTACAGAAGAAATATGCCTCATACCATCAAACCAGTACCGTTTATTGGCAATAACACGAACATCACCGTTTATTTGGTATCGGGGAGTAAAGATGTAATTATCGGTTTCAATAGCTTTAGGAAAAGCGATACGGTCTACAGTCGGTTTGTTTTCAACCACCACTCCGGGCCCATACTTCACCGGACGCTGCTCCCAAAGAAAGTAGCAGAAAATCAATACGATGATTAAGAAGATGTGCTTCAACATGTTCCTGAT
>CAZXYQ010000060.1:0-16531 GCA_964644975.1 uncultured Rhodohalobacter sp. | reverse complement strand
TTATCTATGAATATGAGAAGAATTGTAGGAAGGGATCAGATTGAGAACACTTTACGTACAATTGATGCGGAAAAAATTTTCCGGGGGAAGCACCACTACGGATATAGCCAAAAAGATGTAAATCTGATACTCTGATTCGATAATAATTACGCTCTGAAAATTTTTCAGAATACTTCGCTACACGGGTCGGTGATATTCATATGACTATATGGATGCCCGCCTCTTACATCTATTTTAAAATGATTACATGATTTACAGATTCCTGCCGACAACTTTTTAAATGGCAAATTCTGCGATATATTAATAATCAAACAAGAAATTTCGCAGTCCCCTATTCCTATTAATTAATTTTTTATCGGCACCTGTTAACTTTAATAATTAAGCGAGAGATACTCCTATGGATATTATAAAAATCATTTTTGCGATTATTCTTCCACCGGTCGGCGTTTTTTTAGAAGTAGGTTTATCCGGTGCATTCTGGCTAAATATTTTGCTAACCATCCTTGGATATATCCCCGGTATTATTCACGCTATTTGGATTATTGCTAAAGATTGATGGCACAGGTTTGTGAGGATAAGGCAGCCCGGCATTTTGGACGATTATGTATGGCTATTCAGGATTATTCAGATCGCTGGAAGGCTTCAATCAAGAACGATACGTAAGCCTGGCTCAAGGTCGCTCCGCAATAGTCTGAAAAAACCAGTTCTGCTTTACTGCCATTCAAGCTGTCTCCCCGGGATATACAATCCAATAACATTCTGAACAGAGGTAAGATGAAGATCGGTGCTGTAATCAATAATTCCTCAGGCACACTGAAATCTAAAGAGGCAAAAGATTGTCTTAAACTCATAAAAAAGAACCTGAAAAACCGGGTTACTGAGGGGTGTCTTTCTGTAGTAGATGGATCTGAAGTGGAACAGGAAGTGAAGCGGATTCTATCGATGGATATTGAACTCCTGGTTATTGGAGGTGGAGACGGAACCGTGAGCACCGGGGCAAGACATGTTGCCAATACAGATATCCCATTGTTGGTTCTGGCACTCGGAACCAAAAATAATTTTGCCCGGGATGCGGGCATTCCAAAGAATCCGGAGAATGCAATTCCTCTTCTCGATAAATTGAGGATTAACAAGATTGATGTAGGCGAAGTTAATGGGCATATATTTATTAATAATGCCACGATAGGCTTGTATCCCTATATCGTGAGGGAAAGAGAGGAAAAAACCGACAGGCACGGATGGTCTAAATGGCGGGCAAAAATATCAGCTCTCATGATTGTATTGAAACGTTTACCCCTCATGAGAATGACGATTGAAACTAAAGAATTCAGAATTAATCTGTTTACACCTTTTTTATTTTTGGGCAATAACGAATACGAGAATATAACCGCCTCGGATGTCAACCGGCCATGCCTTGATAAAGGAAGATTGTGGCTTTGCAATGCACATTCCCCGCGATTCTGGTCCTTATTAAAAATGGCCTGGCAACTCAACTTCAGCAGTATAAAAGAGACAGAAAATCTTACCACGCACCTACTCACCGAAGTGCAGGTGAAACCGCGAAAACGTAACGTTACAGTGGCCATTGACGGTGAGAACATAAAATTAAAAGCACCCCTTTATTTCAGAATACGAAAGAAGGTTTTGCGGGTAGTTGTCCCATGAAAACAATAGCACACATTTCTGATCTCCATTTTGGCTCGGAAGACCCCCGGGTTGCAGAAGGGCTTGTAAATGATCTTCATCGGTTACAGCCTGAACTGGTTATTAACAGCGGTGATTTTACCCAGCGGGCCCGTCGGTCTCAATACAAGTCAGCCTCTGAATTTATGAATCGCCTCCCTCGTCCTCAGCTGAGCGTCCCCGGAAATCACGACATTCCCCTTTTCGATATTCTGCGCCGCTTCCTAAGTCCTTTGGGCCGTTATAAAAAATATATTTCAGACGAGCTGTTTCCCCTGTATTCAGATGATGACCTTACGGTACTAGGTATTAACACATCACGCTCATTGACCTGGAAAAATGGCCGCATTTCTTTTGATCAAATTGACGAGATGGAACGTATACTTTCATCTCTACCCCCCTCTAATTTCAAAATAGTTGTTACCCACCATCCGTTTCTGCCCCCGCCCGGAAAGGAGGATACCGGCATAGATGTTCTGGGGCGGGCAGGCAGTGCGCTTGAGGTACTGGAGAGACTTGAGGTGGACCTTCTCCTTGCAGGGCACCTTCATCACGGCTATACCGGAAATCTCCGAACACAATATCCATCTTCACAGCGAGCCATAATTACGGCACAGGCAGGAACGGCTATTTCAAGCCGAGTGCGTCAGGAACCCAATGGATATAACATCATTCGACTGAAGGATGATTCTTTCGGGATTGAGGTGAGGCGATGGTGTGAGTCAGAAAATAGATTTATAGAATCAGATACAATCGAATTTGCGCGTGAAGATGGACAGTGGACGTTTCAGAAAGGAACAGAAACCACCGGGTCCATACCGTAGAAAACGGAAGTGATTACGCCTTAAAATAGTAGATTTATAAACCGTATAAACTACACTCGATGTTTAAATGACAGTTGTAAAAGTACCCCTTATTAAAGGGAGACTTTTTCTTCGGAAATATAAACTGAGTCATAGAATCATGCGGCTATCTAAAAAAGGAACAGACCATGGAAGATCGATCCTACTATAAAAAAATACTCGAAAGGAGCCTTGGAATACCGTTTACATCAGGTAATAAAGTTACGGTACTGAAAAACGGGAACCAGATTTTCCCTGCCATGCTGAAAGCTATATCTGATTCGAAAAAGAGGGTTGAGTTTTTGACATTTGTGTATTGGAAGGGGGACATCGCGGTTAAATTTGCGCATGCTCTTGCAGAAAAAGCCAAAGAAGACGTAGAAGTTACTGTGATTCTCGACAGTATTGGGGCAGCCTCTATACCCCCTGAACTGTACGATTTAATGGTAAACAACGGAGTTTGTGTAGAGTGGTTTCGGCCTGTAGCAAACTGGAAGGTTTGGAAAGTTGATAACCGTACTCACCGAAAAGTATTGATCTGTGACGGTGAAGTTGCGTTTACCGGAGGAGTTGGAATAGCCGAAGAGTGGGAGGGCGATGCCAGCAATGAGAATGAGTGGAGAGACACCCATTTTAAGATTGTCGGACC
This sequence comes from uncultured Rhodohalobacter sp., assembly GCA_964644975.1. Taxonomy (GTDB): domain Bacteria; phylum Bacteroidota; class Rhodothermia; order Balneolales; family Balneolaceae; genus SW132. The sequence goes on along the minus strand of CAZXYQ010000060.1, from coordinate 13,357 downwards.
GGCCGTCTTTGGATTACAGGCGGCGTTTATGGAGAATTGGATAGAAACCGGTCAGCAGCTAAAGTTCGATCACTTTATCGATACAGATCCGAATCCAAATCATAAAACGGATATTCAGGTTATTCGAACGTCAGCATCCGTTCGCTGGAGTGATATCATCATGCTCTACCTCTCTCTTATTCTAATGGCAAGAGAATCAATTTACATCACCACAGCCTATTTAAACCCTAACTCTACCATCCTGAATTCTTTGGTTGAAGCTGCGGAGAGGGGAGTTAACATACAAATTATGGTTCCGGGCAGACATACGGATCAAAAGATAGCCCGAATTGCGGGAGATGATAGCTTTCAGCCCCTGCTAGATGCCGGCGTTGACCTTTGGTACTACCAAAAAACGATGCTCCATTCCAAAACTATCACTATTGACGGAATCGTGAGCTGCGTGGGTTCAGCCAATTTCAATCATCGCTCTATGCTGAAAGATGACGAGGTAAACGTAGTTATTTTAGATAAAAAGGTAGCCGGAATATTGAACGAACATTTTGAGGAAGACATGGAGAGCAGTGACAAAATTTCCGAGGCCCGCTGGAAGCAACGAAACATGTTTAGGCGGATTACAGAAAAAATATCCCTCCTGTTTTCACAGCAAATTTAAACCGGCTTAGATGGCATGGTGGCGAGAGCTGACATTAGTCCAGTGGACCTGATGTTAAGTCAAATATAAAATATCGGTCATAAGCTTTCTGGTCTAACCCGTCACTTTTAGCTTGACACAATGCCAAAATCGATTTTGAAAAATGATTGAATCAGATGTAGTCTTTTGATATAAAAATTAAAAAAGTGAGTATGTACCACAAAAAAATATGCTTATATGGGATTTATTTCCTGCTGATCGCCTTGCCGGGGTTGGTATCAGCACAAGATGACAGGCAGGCCGTGCCGCCGGAAACGGCTATCGGGACACCGGCGCCGGACCAAATAGATGTTCGCCCGGAGGCAGCAGATTCAGAGATCCGGGATCGTGTGAGTGGAATAATGGCCGCAACGGGCTGGTTTGTCGATACCGAAGTGGAAGTTAATGACGGAGTTGTATTTCTCCGGGGCTCAACAGAGTCAGAAGATTTTAAACGATGGGCGGGCGAGCTCGCCAGAAACACACAGGATGTCGCTGCAGTCGTTAATCAAATACAGATATTAGACCCTGATATTTGGAATTACGAACCTGCCTTTAGCGGTCTACAGGAAATCTGGCAAAAAGTTGTACGTGCAATTCCATTTTGGATCTTTAGCCTGGTCGTTATAATCATATTCTGGGGGCTCTCTACCCTGGTATCCAAGTTCACCCGCGCGTCTTTGAAGAAACGAGAGATGAACAATCTGCTAAGGGGTATTGTGGCAAAAGGTGTCGCTTTACTGGTATTTCTTTTGGGATTGTATATCGTATTTTACGTCGCTGACCTGACACGGGTGGCCCTCACTGTACTTGGCGGTACCGGGCTGCTGGGAATTGTACTGGGCATTGCATTTCGTGATATCACCGAAAATTTTCTAGCCAGTATTTTTCTGAGCATTCAAAACCCTTTTCACGCCGGTGATCTTGTGGAGATTGCCGGAACTACAGGTTTTATACAGCGGCTTACGATTCGCGCTACGTTGCTTATGACGCTTGATGGCAATCATATACAGATTCCGAATTCTACGGTCTATAAAAGCAGTATTCTCAATTACACGAGCAATCCCAATCAGCGAACAACATTTACGATTGGCATCGGGTATGACGATAGCATCGCAGCAGCTCAGAAAATTGGAGCGAAAATAGTCGAGGATCATCCCGCGGTGCTTAAGGAACCGGAGCCATGGATTTTGGTGGATAAATTAGCCGCTTCTACCGTCAATCTGCGGTTCTATTATTGGGTGAATGCCAATGATCATAACATTTTTAAAGTGAAGTCATCCGTGCTGCGATTAATGAAAACAGCCTATATCAATGAAGGAATATCAATGCCGGATGATGCGAGAGAAAGAGTCTTTCCAGATGGCCTGACGGTACAGACAACCAAGGATCTCTCGGCACACCCGGAAAGAGTCGGTAAAACAGACGACAGAGTGAAATCAACAGTAGATTCAGAAGTAGCGTCTGTTGGAGAGGGTGAATTGAAAAGCAATGATGAAGAGATTTGGGAGCAAGGTCGCAAATCCCGTTCACCTGAAGAAGGAGAAGATCTCCTTAAACCGTAACGGACGGAGTTGTGGGTATTTCCAGATTGTTTAAGGAGAGCAGGTATTAGAATTCGATATTTACAATCAATGAATAAGGCTCCCTCCTTCGAAAGAAGGGGTTGGGGGTGGTTAGAAAATTTTGATCAGGTTTTTATAAACTTCAACAAAAACAAGCACGCACGTATCCGCATCAATGAAAAAGATCAGGATTGTGGTATTAAAAAAACAAGGAGAAAAAATGGATGATACAAGCAAGAAGATAATTATAACCGGAACAACAGTTTTGGTCGGTTTTACGTTGAACCGGATCGCACGAAACGGATGGTTTAAACTATATCATGAAGAGCCCCCTTCTACTCACCCTTCAGAAGAAATCAACTGGAAGAAAGTGATCTTATGGAGTATTGTTACCGGTACGGCAATCAGCTCCGCAAGACTGGCTACCGAACGATATCTCACGCTGAAACTGGAGTTAAATAATTAACCCGAGTTCGTTTTAAAAATGGTAAAAAATTCTTGTGCGTTTTATTCGAAGACACGTCATCGCGGATCAAAGTCCGCTATGACGTGTTAAAAGAACTACCCCTCTTTCTGCCCAGGTATTTTTACTTCTTTGCCCAACACATCCTGCACGTAAAACATACCTACCAGTACCATCGCAATAACTGCAAGTGGAGTGGCAAGGATAATTCCGGCAATTCCAAATAAAAGGCCAAATGCCACAACAGATAAAACCACTACAGCCGGCGGTATATGAACCATATGTTGCTGAATGAGCGGGGTCAAAATGTTACTCTCTATTTGCTGAACAACAACGTAAAGAATTACCGTATAGAGGGCTGTTTTGGCATCTACAGATACGGCTAACAAAATTCCGGGAACGGCCCCAAGCCAGGGGCCTATGATGGGAATAAATTCCGATAAACCGGCAATAATGCCCAAAACCAGGGGCAGTGGCACCCCGATAATCATTAAGCCTACGGTGACAATCCCACCAACAACTGCCATTGCAATAAACTGGCCGCTTAACCAGCTCCACAAAGCATTACCACATGTTTCCAGAGCTTCGGTTATTCGATGTGCTCTTTTTTTCGTAAAGAGCAGGCCAATCCCTTTCTGATAGGTTTCAGGGTCAATCACAAAATATATACCTATAAAAATAATCAGCCCAAAAGTGGCCAGAACATCAACTATGGTTATCCCAACCTGAAACGCCATTCCGCCGGCACCATCCGGAAGCCCATTGCCTGCATCATTGTTTGCAGCAGCTTCACCGTTCTCCCCCTCGTCATTCTCCATCAATTCACCACCCAAAGGCCATTCACTCAGGGTCTCTCTTAACTGTGATATTTGTTGAGGAAGTTTTTCAGTAAGCTGATCAACCTCTTCTACAATCTGAGAACCAAAAAAGAAACCAAAAGAAGCGATGAACGCCAATATGATTACTCCAACAGTGACTATTGACCAGCCACGTGAAATTGGAATAAACCGCCGGATGCTTCTTGCAAAACCATTGATGATGACAGCAAAAATAACGCCGCCAAACGCAATTAACAGTGCGTCTCTGATAAAATATAGAATTGCGGTTGTGATCAGAACCCCTAATACAACCAGTGTATATTTAGCTATAGCTATTGGGGATACTTCACCCCCTTTATTTCTATTCACCATCTTCTACCCACTTGTAATCATCATTTATTTTTCTCTCTATTTTCAATATTCGCGAACCCTCTTCGAACCAGACTGTATTTCGACTAAATTTTTGGCAAAGTTGTAGCTCTTGAGTAATCATTAGCAAAAGTGAATTGCCCGAGGCAGGAGCATCAGAGCAACAATTTAAAATCCATATCTTTTTATCGATTGTGAATTTTTTAAAGGAGTGCCTCCCTTTCCTCAATAAAATCCCTTTGGGAGAGGGAGACTTTGTACTATTTCCCGACCGAGAGAGTCAGGGAATTAAAGCCTGGATTTTCAATGAAAAAAGCAGATAAAAAAAACGCAGGCCGTAATTGCCTGCGCCTTCCCTCTTAATTTTATATACAAATCTGTTAAGCGCTACTTGTTTTGTTACCAACAAGACTGAACAGAATAGAAATAACTGCAATCACGAGAAGAATGTGGATAAGGCCACTGAGTGCATAGCCTATGAAACCAATAACCCAACCTATTACCATAATCAGGGCTACAACATATAAGAGTGCTTTCATCTTTTAATTTTCATCCGTTTAGTGGGATATTTGGACCTAAAACAATATCTCCATCGCTTATCTAATTATTATATCGATCGTCTCTTGTTCTGTCAGACCACTCATTCAGTTTTGAAGAAGTTCTCTCGTACAAGTTTTTGGTCTCAGTTCGAACTGTTTGCCAGCCATCCTGGGTAGCATCTTCAATATCATCAATAGCCCGGTCTATATTTGATCGGTCATCGCGCAGTTCTCTTCTCTGAGCTTCCAAATTTCTTTCTACCTCATCATCATCGGCATCGTTCATTCTCGAATCCAGATCGCTAATCTTATCATCAATATCGTCCCTTAAACTCTCAAGGTTTGATGTCATCTGCTCGCGTTCCTGATCAATAGCAGAACCTCTATCATCTGTCCGGTTATCGCATTGAATGAAGATAAATGAAGCGGCTACTAAAAAGAGCACAGTAGTTGTTCGGGTTATTAATTTATGGACCATGTTGTGTTGTTTTTATGATGGTTAACATTCAATCTGACAGTCTTAATTACTTAGCTTATCAATTTCACTTGAGAGTTCATCTTTGGTTTTCCCTGTCTTCTTCTGAAGTTTACCAAGAAGCTCATCTTCTTTACCCTCAATATACTTGAGATCGTCATCTGTCAGATCAGCATACTTTTTCTTGAGCTTGCCTTTAATTTCGTTCCAGTTTCCTTTAATTCTTAAATTAGCCATAGGTATCACTCAATCTTAAATTGTTATTTAAATGAACCGCGCGGCTGATAAATTACCAGCTTAAAAACGGTATGATGAAACATCATCAACAATAAAAAGGTGATAAACTTAGATGTTACAAGCGTTATATACTTCCTAAAAACATTTGTAAGATTTACAGTTGGCAATAAACTACCCACGGGGAAGACCAGAAAGTATCGACCTAAGGCCATTTTTTTGATCAATTATGAGTTTTTACGGGAGTGTTTCCCTTTCTCTGTAGCAGGAATTTTATCTTTTTCAACCCAAGAAGGGCGGAGAACGAAACCACTCGCGACTAAGATCTGCCGCTTAACACGCTATTCTGGCCTGATTGATTTTCACCGATAAGTTACCTTTCCCCTTCACAAATCGTGACAGTTTACCCCGGTGAAGCAAGCAGATCGAAATGGAATGGAAGATACCTCAATCAGGGGTTCCTATATTCGGTGTCGTCGGAGGATGAGTCAGGAGTCTGATTTCGCAAATAGCCTGATTAACCTTCCCTGGCGCTCTTTTCATACCTGTGCTTGGTTAATAAACCACCGCTAACAGCAATTGCCAGCAAAAGCAGGTAGGCAACCAGCAGCGTGACGTAAGAAAACGTTTCGAGGATCACGAGCATAGCCAGAAAAAATGCGGTTAGCCATGAGATAGCAGATACGGCACCCACAATAAAAGAGACTTTTACCAGAGTCTGGTTTGACTCCCTGTCTTCCTCACGAAGAGATATCAGCTCCATTTGTGGTGCTACATAGAGATTTAAAATAACACCATTAAGAGCGACAATTCCCACGACCGTCATTTTCATAAGAAATCGCGGATTCTCCATGTAGCCATCGAGATCGGTAAACGTAATTGCAACGCCGCTTACAAATAACAGGATGAGGCCCAGCACAATCATTTGCGAAAGCAGGTGCATAATCACAGCTTCACGGGTTGATATCTTAAAATTATTGAGGAAATGAAAAATCATCACATCGAGAATCAGTGCGCCCCCCAACCCCAGAACCAATCCCAGCAGGTGGACGGTTACCGTATATGGCATGGCATCCTGCAGCAAGGATATACCAATCACTTCCGGTCTTAGCATTATAAGGGCAGAGATGATGCAGGATAGAATCAAAAACAGGAAAACCCGCCAGCTGAACCATTTGGCAATAGCGAAAACCGTTACCAGATTATAGATTAAAAGCAGCGTAATTATCCCGGATAATAGCAATAGAGCCAGATCGAGTTCCGGAAGGGTGAATCCAAAAATTAGCATACTTGAATAAGCCAGGGCAGTACCGATAAAATAGCCCATTATAATTTTCTCAAGAGGAACTTCGAGAAAGAGCACGCTTTTAATTTGGGCTACCGGATGATTTTCGGTTTCATCCCCAGTTTCCATTTCAGACTCTTCAGAGTGCTCCCTTTTGTACCATTTAGAGAGGGAAATGCCAATACCTGTAAGTGATAGCAGAATGAGTATGTATAACATAAGATTGATTTAAAATCCCCGGGTTGCAAAAACGATACAAACAAGCACAAGAACGATTACTACCATGTCGGCCACACGATGTATGATTATATGCAGCAATTTTCGATGTTTTTCCATTGTCAGACTCTCCTTCGTTTTAAATTAAACAATCTCAAAGCGTTCCATATAGATGTGGTTCCATTTGACTCCCAGATCATATATCGCAATGCCTGCCATATCCATCATAGGTTCCGGACCGCAGATGTAGAAGATGTAGCTACCTTTATCATCAGGCAGGTATTTTTCCAGAAGCTCTTCATCCACCAATCCCTCTTCGCCATCCCATCCATCAGGAGGTTCTCCAAGAACATGTATAACTTTAAGATCAATTTCATTGCTTAACTCTTCAAGTTCATCCCGAAAAGTCATCTCTTCAAAAGAGGTATTGGCATACACCAGTATCGACTTTCGGGAATCGTTATCGTCGCGCATGGTGCGCAGCATGCTTATTGCGGTGGTTACTCCGATTCCACCCATAATTAAAAAAAGGTGCTTGCCTTCTACGGGTGTAAAGGAACCATAGGGCCCTTCAAGCCATGCCTGTGTTCCGGTTTTCATATTTTCCCACGTAGAGGTAAAGTCGCCATCGGTTTGTGAAGTAAATTTTAACTCTTCGCTGCGGGCACTCGACGAAAATGTAAACGGATTTTGCTGGAGCGAAAATGGAGTTTTACCGATTGTTATCCAGGCAAACTGACCCGGAGTAAATTCCATCCTGGGGTGCCCCTCAGCTTTTAGAGATAGAGTGATGCAATCTCCAATCTCTTCCTCAACATTCGTTATCGTGTAGGGTTTTTTCTTATTCATCCAGGGCCGAACTACCCGGCTATGAATAACCATGTACATTGCTACTGACATCACTGCACCCAATACAATTTTTTTCCAAAGGGGGGCCATATAGTGAGAAACCTGCATTGCATGTACAACTCCAATAAATACTATTGCCAGGGCTAAAAAACCATGCAGCAATCTCCAATGCTCATATGAAAGCTTGAACGTCATGCGCCACATACTGGTAACCGTAATAAAAATAATGGCTATAGTGACAAAACTCAGTGCAATGGCACGCATTATATTGACCCTGGGATCAAAATATTCGATGAACCCGGGATCTGCGATAATTAACGTTATAGGATGAGCCAGGATGAGAAAAAAAGCGGTGATTCCAATCTGCCGATGAAAATTAATGAGATTGTCATTGCCAAATTTTGGGGCAATACGTCGGATACGGCCGGAAAAAATAAACTGCAAAGCGAACAGAGAGAGACCAATAAATCCAAGGGCAACACCAAACTCAATCCAGAACGTGCGGTACTCCGGAAGTTCTCCGGCCACCGCAATAATCATCGGAATCAGGCCAAGCAATAGATAGATAGAAAGCCATAATATTCCGTTTTTAAGTGAGTATCGCATGTTGGAGTTCCTATTTCATTATGGCCCGGAAAAGTTACGACGCAGCCTATCTATTCCCCGATCTGTCTTCTGGCTTTTATCTGCTTAAGCATGTGATCAACAGAATTTAGTACACCATACGCATCATCCTATTACATGATTACCGTTGTTTCTTACATATCTCTTATTTTTTGGTATTAATATTTACGAGCAGGTACGTTTAGGTAAAATCCAGATAGTGCTCTTTATCACTATAAAAAGGGCACATACAGGTATTTTCTGAGCATTATTCCTCTCTTATCGAAACGCTATACGTGATTTCTGTAACTGTTTTATAGCGCTGTGTAATTAAAATTCTACTTCATTTAATTACTATGAGTTGAGTAGCCAAGGGGTAGCTTATTTTTAAGGCGATGCCGGTGATTTTATCAACCCCGGTTTTTCCGGTTAAAAAATGAACTGCTCCCGAATGTGTTTAAATCTATATCCGGTCATAAATGATCAGTACAAGAGCCCCCCTCCTTGAAATAAGAGAACTCTACATCTTTAATTTAACCCCATCATTATGGACATATCCTGGATAACCACAACATGGACAGATATCGCGATGGTTCTCCTATCATCAATCGGTATATATACTGCTGTTATTGTATTTACCCGAATCTCGGGACTTCGCTCATTCTCAAAGATGTCGAGTTTTGATTTTGCTATGACCGTTGCCGTGGGTTCATTAGTTGCAACCACAATTTTAATGGCAAACCCCCCTCTTATTCAGGCAACGGTTGCACTGGCAGCGCTTTATATTTTACAGGCAGGAGTAGCAAAACTTCGGGGAATTTCGAACTTCGTAGATAACCTTGTAGACAACCAGCCTGTATTGTTAATGAGAGGAACAGAAATTCTGGAGAATAATTTGAAAAGCACAAAAGTGACGCATGATGACATACGTGCAAAACTAAGAGAAGCTAATATTACCCGGTTATTGCAGATTAAAGCAGTAATATTGGAAACAACGGGGGATATCTCCGTACTTCACAATGATGATCCGGACCATGAATTGGACGATGAATTGCTATCCAATGTAAAGGGCTGGTTGCCTTGATAGGTTTTGATTACTGGCTTTTAACTTCCTGTTCAGCTATCTAATTACGCCGGCTGTATTAATGAGTGTCTTTATCGGTTGATTTGTTATTGATTATTCGGATCACCTGAAGAGGATGATCATCTTTTTAATTACGGTGCATCCAAAAGAATTGTATTTATTGATTAAGACATTTTACGATTGAAAAGTGTCGAACTCAGGAAAGGACTGAACATATTGTTTACAAGGTCCTCTTCCCGCGCTCAATGTGAGAACTACTCTCCTCCATAGTATAAACAAAAGAAGCCATGCTAGGGTGTGGCATGGCTTCTTTTGAGTGTTGCAGTAAGTTACAAGCCGGTTCATGTGTTATCTGACGGCTGCGGACCATCGGACTGGGAGGGTCTATCAGACTGCGACGGTCTACCGGACGGCTGCGGATCCTTAGACAGGTGAGGCCTGTCAGACGGATGAGGCTCAGAATACACCACATGGGTATCAGATGGACGATCGGTGTGCACATAATGGGTCTCATAATCATCCCTGAGATCTCTTACTCCCAGGATTCCACCTAAAGAAGCGGCAAATAATCCAAATATAAGGGCAACTGACAGATAACCTGCAGCTTTGGCTCCTTCTTCAGCGGCTTTCTCTCCCTGCACTCTTGCCGTCTCTTCTGCCTCAGCAAGAAATTCATCAACATCCTGTCGCAGTGATTCATAATCGGCCAGGGCATTGTCAACAGCTTGTTCAGCTTCTCTCTGGGACATGTCTGTCCGTTCAACAAGTATGTTGACAAGCTCATCTCTGTCCACCTCATCAAATGTCTGGGTGATCCTGTTGCTGGCATCTCTGAACGCCTGTTCAACATCCCCATCCCTGAGGCCTTGAGAGATATCATCCCGAACACCGGATTCCAGTTCATCGGGATCTTCGCCGGCATCTCTCATCAGGGAGTAAATTTCTTCTTTGGCATCGTTCATTGTTGTCTCAAGCTCTTCAACCTGCTCTTCAATCACCGGTGCAAACGCATCGCCTGCAGCATCGCCCGTCGCGGAAATTACGCCGCCAACCGCACTACCCACACCCGATATTATGGTTCCGACTACCGTAGTCAATAACCATATTGAGATAAGCGTGTAGAGAGCCCAGGTCATAATTCCCTGCACAACACCGCTGATATCCGTAAGGGAAACCCCAACACGAGCGGCAACAAATCCACCTGCAAACAGGGCAATTAAATTACTGACGATCCACCATATCAGGGCGCCGGTACCAATGCCGCTCATCGGATTGGCCTCCTCAGTTGGCTCGATCGTACTCAGCCCGATGGCGAGTCCGATTAAATTGAGAATCAGCAGAATGGATAAGACTGTAAATGTACCTGCAAAAATTGCTCTCCAGGATACTCCCTTTTTAGGTTCATGAGTATAGGGGTTAACTTTTTTTGTGTTGTCCATAATATCTCTCAGGTTACGTTAATAACGATTTATCACTTTTTGCATGCTCAAAACATATTTATTTCAGAAAGAATATCCGTTATATATTGCTGACAGATCGTTATATAAATCTCAGTAATGTCCAGTTCTGAATAGTACCATTCGGGCTGATAGTCCGGATAAAGGCATGTATTTGCTTTAAAAAATCTTCTTTTGTCACATCGCCAATCTTATTTCACGCCCCGTTTACAGGATACACACCAAAACCGCATTTTCGCTTAGATAAGGCCTGTTTTTACAAATAATACTTACTTTTAAGTATTGTGCTGCTTCCCTTACTTCGATTAATTGTGAGTACATCTCTTACCCGAACCGGCTAAAAAATTAGCCGGGCAACCTGCATCTTCGGCTTAGAAATCATCAATTGAGTTTAAAAATCATTAATAAATAAAACCTTGCACTATGAAAATTTATCGGATACTCTTTGGGATTTTACTGTCACTGTTATTATGTAATTCACTCTTCGCTGAGTTGCCGGCAGATGATGCCCGTATCGACGCTGCTATTTCAGATCAAGCGGAATCGGAGGAAGATTTTTATCTGGCCGAAAACGGTACTACGGTCATGTGCCCGGCTGCTGAAATTGGCGACACAGGAGAAATAGATGGCGTTGTATACACCAAACGCACCCGGGATCAAATTACAGTTGAAAATGCTTCCACAACCTGTACAAGCGGGATTACGGATATGAGTGGGCTTTTTATAAACGAAGATACCTTCAACGAGCCAATTGGCAACTGGGATGTTAGTAGTGTAACTACCATGGAAGTTATGTTATGGGATGCAATTAACTTCAATCAGGATTTGAACAATTGGGATGTGAGTAATGTAATCAATATGGGAGGGATGTTTTTAAATGCAATTGCCTTTGATCAACCCTTAGGAAATTGGAATGTAAGCAGTGTGACGAAGATGAATTTAATGTTTTCTAATGCAAGATCTTTTAATCAACCCATTGATTACTGGGATGTCTCTTCAGTAACTACTATGTCTGCAATGTTTTTCAGTGCGGATTCTTTCAATCAAAATTTAGGCAGCTGGAATGTAAGTAATGTTGCTGATTTTATCGGTTTTCTCGATAACGCAAAACTTACATCAGACAATTATGATGCCCTGCTTCAGGGATGGAGCGATCTTACTTTACAATCGAATATAGATTTTGACGCCGGTAATAGCCAGTACACACCCAACGCTGAGGCAGCAAAACAAAGTATTATCAATAATTTTAATTGGACTATTCGGGATAACGGCCTGACAAGCATTTTTTTTATTGCTGAAAACGGTGTCACGATCATGTGCCCGACTGCTGATATAGGCGACACCGGGGAAATAGACGGTGTTGTATACACCAAACGTTCCCGCGATCAAATTACAGTTGAAAATGCTTCCACAACCTGTACAAGCGGGATTACGGATATGTCATTTCTATTTTACAATGAAGACACATCAAATGCAGAAGCAAACGCACCGGTTACAGAATTGAAAAGCCCGAAAAGTGAGAGCATGATAGAGGTTGGTGTGTATGGGAACCAAGAAGAAGATGGGGGATTGCGGGTGAATGAAGATAGATTGCAACATAGTGTAGCCGGGGTACTGAATAGAGAAATGGAGACACAAAAAGCTTTGGTAAAAAATCCTGACGAAAAATTATTACCGACAAGCGAAAGGAGTATTTATGCTGAATCAGGTCAGTTTAATGAAGATATCAGCCATTGGGATGTAAGCAGTGTAACCACTATGCGGCAGATGTTTTTTAGAGCAAATGACTTCAACCAGGATTTAAACTATTGGAACGTGAGTAATGTGACCAACATGCTTGCTATGTTCTATGAAGCTAAATCATTTAACCAGCCTATAGGAGATTGGGATGTTAGCAACGTAACAACCATGCAACTTATGTTCTATAGAGCTGAGTCCTTTAATCAGAACATAGAAAATTGGGATGTAGGTGTTGTAGAAACTATGAGTTCCATTTTTGAAGGGGCCGGCTCCTTTAATCAGCCAATTGGAAGCTGGAATCTAAGCAGTGTAACGAATATGAGCTTTATGTTTTTTGATGCCATCTCCTTTAATCAGCCGATTGGAAGCTGGAATGTAAGCGGAGTTACGGACATGCGAGGAATGTTAGGGTGCTTTGATTGCTTAGAGTCAGAATCAGCTCACTCTTTTAATCAGGATATTAGCGATTGGGATGTAAGCAGCGTGACAAATATGGGTTTTGTATTTCAAGGAAATACTTCTTTTGATCAATCCATTGGCAGTTGGGATGTGAGCAGTGTTACAAATATGCGATGGATGTTTAACGGAGCATCTGACTTCAACCAACCTATTGGGGATTGGAACGTAGGCAACGTCACGGATATGGGGGTAATGTTTCAAAGAGCTGAATCTTTTAATCAGGATTTAAACAACTGGGATGTAACCAGTGTCACAGATACGGATTTTATGTTTTTTGAAGCAACCAGCTTTAATGAATCCATTGGACGTTGGAATGTTAGTAATGTAACTAATATGGAAGGTATGTTTAATACGGCTATAAGCTTTAATCAGCCAATTGGTGATTGGGATGTAAGTAGTGTGACGAATATGAGAGACATGTTTACTGAAGCAAGTAACTTCAACCAACCAATTGGAAGTTGGGATGTGAGCAGTGTTACAAATATGCAATCAATGTTTAGCAGAGCAGTTTCATTTGATCAGGATATC
>CAZXYQ010000059.1:0-16533 GCA_964644975.1 uncultured Rhodohalobacter sp. | reverse complement strand
ACCTGTTTTTTCTGCAGTTTCCCACTGTTTGAGCTCAACAATAACTGCATGATCTCTTTTCATTTTTAGAGACTCTACGGTTCAAGGTGGCATTATACTTAGCCTCGATAACCTCCTCAATAATCCCGGTTTCCACATCTGTGGTAAAAGTTTCTATCGTCGACTTATATACGATCATAATCAGAGATGAGAGGTATCACCAGTAACGCATGTTGTGGAGTTTTAGAGAATCTCCCGGAATTGCCATAGTGAAAATCAATTGGTTTGAAAAAGGGTATGAGCTAGTCATGAAAGATGGTAATTCTGATATATACTGCAATAAACATCAGCCCCCGTACAGCAGTAAAGAGTGGGCGGAAGAGCTGTTTCAAACTAACTTCTACTTGATTAATAAAACATTCCCGCTTATCTGGGAAAGGGATATTCTGGCACTTTGATGCCTTGTGCTTATATCCGGGAAGAGGGAGAGAATTACTGACAGTGGGGGCTCAAGTTATTTACTTGAATAAAGATGTTTCTGAAGAAGATCAGGCCTGACGCTTTTTGGTTGAATCGGGAATTCTTCAACTTTATCATATGTCAAGTCGTACTGTCAGTAATTGAGAATGGATAGAATAAACGTTCTTCTACTCATAAACACTTCTTTTAAAATTAAACGTGACCGGCAGGCGAACGATGTTTGAAATCTTGCACGTAATCAAATTGACATCATAGAGATCATTTAGGTGCAATGCATTCTCCAGGTTAAATACAGTCTTAAGAGATTCAATTAAATATTGCTATAGACGATTCTTTTCACTAAAATCTAAAAAAGCGCTTTTCAAGCTCGTTAAGAAACTAAATGGAGTCCTAAAATGATAAACAAGGTACTAGCTTCTATCCTCACAGTGTCTGTACTATTGGTGATTAACATGCCTGCACAATCACAGCATACAGACATGAAAATGTATGTAACAACAAGCGGTATGCTCGAACTTGATCAGGGTTGGCTTACAGCTATGACAAATGTTGGAACACGAATTGACATCCCCGTGCCGATGTATATTATCGATCATCCTGATGGATTGGTTGTTTTTGATACAGGCATGAGTGTTGATGTTATTCCTGATAATGGAGCGGAATACTGGGGCCCGGTGTCTCAAGCTTTTACACCGGATATGAGCAGAGATCAGGGAATTGATGAGCAACTCAAGAAAATTGGGAAATCAGTTTCGGATGTTAAATATGTAATCCATTCTCACTTTCACCTCGATCACGCCGGTAATATCAGCATGTTTCCAAATGCGACGCATATTGTTCGTAAAGCAGAGCTCAAAAACGCCTGGTGGCCCGAGCAGTTTCAAAGAGCGGCATATGTGTTGGATGACTATATAAACACCCGGCAATTTAACTTCCTTGAACTTACCCATGATATCGATTTGTATGGTGATGGGACCATCGAACTAATTGACACGAAAGGTCATACACAGGGGCATCAGTCATTGATTGTTAGATTGCCCAATACAGGTACTGTAATACTGTCTGCTGATGCTGCTTATATGCCTGAGAATCTTCAGGGAACAGTTCCGGGTATTGTTTGGAACGTAGAAGAAGCGATGAACTCAATTGAACGAATGAAGATGATACGTGATCGTGAAAATGGTCAAATATGGCTGGGGCATAGTGCAGAACAATTCCAAAACCGAAGGATCCTCCCCGAGTTTTACGATTAATCACAACCCACTTCTTAATCGGGCCGCTCGATGTTTTGAAGCGGCCTTCCTTTTCTGCGGAAATAATGAATATACTTCTCTTGCTCGGTATTATAATAGCGATCTACTGGTTCGTTGCAGTTGCTTATATAGCTAAAAAAGAGGACTGGACTTAGAATTGCTTCATGGAAGATATTAGCATAGGTGCCTGGGGTTGGTTTTGGCTCGTGTTCTTTATTGTTGGCACTCTTGGGATCGGTTTTTATGCCATGACCAAGACTAAGACAGATGAAGATTTTGCAGTTGCCAGAAAATCCTATGGCCCCTATATCTTAGTTTTGGCACTTGCTTCCACCATTGCAAGTGGAGCTACGTTTATGGGAATTCCGGGTCTGGCTTATGATAAAGGGTTTCCTGCTCTGTGGTATCCGGCGATTTATCCCATCGGAATTTACCTTGGTCTTATTCTTTCCGTTCAGTTAATTAAGAGGGCAGGCGACACATTCAGATCTAATTCACTGCCCGAATTTTTAGGTCAGCGATTTGACAGCGACTTTCTAAGAGTTGGGTTCGCTCTTTTATCTTTATTGTTGATCTATTACGTAACCGCCCAGGTTGTGGCAGCAGCTACTGCTTTTGAGGTAATCCTGGGATTTGACTACCGCTGGGGGGTTGTCGTTACGGTTTTCGTGATAGGAATCTACATTACCATTGGCGGGTCACATGCTGATATTCTAACGGATGCTTTTCAGGGCGGATTAATGCTGCTGATCGCCATTATTATAACAGTTCTGTTTTTTCTCGGAACAGGAACTGAAGGCACTGGCGCTGCCGGTATAAACGCAGCGATAGAAGCACAGGATGCATCGCTTTCATGGGATAATTTCTTCTCCCCGGGTGATCCGATATTCGGAAGCTTTTGGCTTGTTCTCTTGATGTTTATTGCTCATATACCTTTTGCGATGAATCCTCATATTGGCAATAAAGCATTTGCCTTGAAAGATTCAGCGCAGTTGAGACGGTTCTTAATACTTGCGATACCAATCGGTTCCATTCTGGGTTTTGCTGTACTCGGCGGGTTGCACTCAAGGGCACTAATCGGTCCTGATATCCGACCTGATGCCGCTATTCCCGCACTGTTTATTGAGATTTTTCCCCCTGTGTTGGCAGGATTTTTCGGTATCGCAATTCTATCCGCAATTATTTCTACAGCAGATGGCCTTTTCGTTTCTATAGCCGTAATCTTCAGTAATGACCTATATCGAAAAACATTCGCCGACAGAATACATCCTCATAAAACGGATAAGGAGAAAGAGAAGATTGCGCTTAATATTTCCAGAGTTGCAACAATTTTGACAGTTTTTGCTGCCCTGTGGTTAGCCTGGAATCCGCCTGATTTTCTCGCCGTTCTTTTATGGATTGGAGTGGGTGGAATTATGAGTGGTGCAGCAGGTCCGCTTGTCATAGGGTCCATATGGAGGCGCTCATCAAAAACAGGCGCCATAGCTTCATTCTGTGTGGGAGTAGCAAGTTATGCAGCAATGTGGTTAATAATTGGATGGCAAAATCCATTTGGAGCTGCAGGCGTATGTGTCATTTTAGG
This sequence comes from uncultured Rhodohalobacter sp., assembly GCA_964644975.1. Classification (GTDB taxonomy): domain Bacteria; phylum Bacteroidota; class Rhodothermia; order Balneolales; family Balneolaceae; genus SW132. The sequence continues at coordinate 13,239 of CAZXYQ010000059.1, read as the reverse complement.
ATCAATTGTTATGATTGTTGTGAGCTTGTTAACAGAGCCAATGCCTGAAGAGAAATTAGACGAAATTTTTTCACCTGTCCGAAAGTAACATGATCGTTCTTGCGGCTGATACTCAACTAGATCAAAACCAGATAAAATTCGGAATTAAAAGTGCATATCCATTTCAGCGTTTTTTAAAGCAAATAGAAATCGCTGACGAAATTGCAGTGTGGTATCCGTGGTATTACATTACACTATCCGTTGAAATGGATACATTTTTAAAAAAAGGAATGTTCTATCGCGATTTAGTTGCTGTTGACGGGCTTAGGCCAATTTGTGAAAGATTACAATGTTATCCTGAACGGACTAAATCGGATGTAACTAAAGGTGTATGTTTACAATCAAAAGCCACAAAAAAAGTGGCTTCAGAAGAAGCTGTAGATCTTGTAAAAGGAATTGTTCTCAGTAGAAATAAACTTTTAAAACGGCATAAAATCACAGTTGAAAAGGTTGAAATGGTTTATCACAAAACATTTGTGGTGCAACTGAATAATCGCCCCGCAGAGGATTGGCTGTATATTGATTCACACTTTGACACGGCAACCACTCTGAAATTGAGACCTGAAGTTAGAAAGTATATTGAAGAAAATGTTTGAATGGAACCACTTAAGAAGCCTGCTCTTTGTGCCTGCCGGTAAACTCGGTAAATGGGATAAAGCGATTGCATCAGGTGCTGATGCAATCTGTATTGACCTTGAAGACAGTGTGCCACCCAACCAAAAAGATTCGGCACGTTCTGAAGTGATGTCGTTTTTGAACGCCCATGAAGCTGATCGGGTCAAAATTGTACTCAGAATAAATTCACCGGAGTCCGATATAGGAATGAGCGATATCGGGATGTTAGCGAGTCTTAAATTGCTGCCTGATGCACTGATGATTCCTAAGCTTAATGGTGAAGATCCGTTGATAAAACTGGCCCATAAGCTTATTTCGAATGGTACGTCACTACCGTTCATACCTCTTATTGAAACAGCAGATGCACTGTATAATGCACGCGATATTCTGAGTCACGATATGGTAAAAGGTGCAGTATTTGGTGGTCATGATTTAGCCATGCAGTTGGGGTGTTCAAAGGAGTGGGATGTACTTTCAGCTTACAGATCTGAATTCATCAAATCGGCTGCGGGTCGAAACCTTACTCTGATTGATATGCCGTGGTTCGGGCTGGATAATGAATCGGGGCTGAAAAAAGAAGGGGGAAATGCCAAGAGATTTGGTTTTACGGCAAAAGCCGCGATTCATCCGGCTCAGGTCAAAATTATTAACTCACTATTCACACCTTCCGAAATGGAAATTAAGGAGGCAAATGAGATAATCCGGGTGTTTGAGGAATCAAAAGGGCATGCTGTGGCGTGGAAAGGAAAGGTACTTGAGCCGCCGGTTATCAATCAGGCAAAACGCATTGTAGAACGAGCAAGAAATTTAAGCAGGGGTAGATATTAAACTTATAAAATCAGCAGTGAAATGAATATAAATCTTAAAGAAAATCACGAGGAGCTTCGTGCGAGGGTTAGGGATATTTGCAAGAAATATCCGGACCAGTACTGGCAAGATCTTGATGAAAATCGAGAATACCCAACTGCATTTGTCGATGAATTGAGCAAAAGCGGACTTCTATCTGTGCTCATCCCTAAAGAATACGGTGGTGAGGGACGAACACTTACGGAGGCAACTGCCATTATGGAAGAGATTCAGGCAAATGGCTGTAATGGCGGTGTTTGTCACGCTCAAATGTATATAATGGGGACACTTTTAAAACACGGGAATGAGGATCAGAAAGAGAGATATCTGCCAAAAATAGCGTCAGGTGAATTAAGACTTCAGGTGTTTGGAGTTACTGAAAAACATACGGGCAGCGACACAACAAAACTCCGTACATTTGCAAAAAAGGTGGATGGCGGTTATCTGGTAAATGGCCACAAGTTCTACATTGGCCGGGGACAGTACTCTGATATCATGCTTCTGCTTGCCCGTACAACTCCGGTTGATGAGGTTGAAAAAAAAGTGGATGGTTTGTCCACCTTCATTGTGGATATGAGAAAAGAGAAAGGGAAGAGTCTCGATATCAAGCCAATCCGGACCATGATGAATCACTCTCTAACCGAAATATTTATCAAAGATCTGTTTATACCGGAAGAGAATCTGGTAGGAGAGTTGGGTAAAGGGTTTAGATACATATTAGACGGGATGAATGCAGAACGTCTGCTGATTGCTTCTGAGTGCGTTGGTGATGCTAAGTGGTTTATTAATCGAGCTACAGACTGGGCTAATCAGCGCGAGCTTTTCGATCGCCCCATCGGCCAAAATCAGGGGATTCAATTTCCGATTGCCAGGGCGTACGCGTCTATGTTGGCAGCGGATATGATGGTGAAAAAAGGATGTGCTGTGTTCGAAGCCGGAGAGAAATGTGGCGAAGAGGCAAATACAGCTCTCTTACTCGCATCGGAAGCTTCATGGGAGGCCGGGAATGTTGCTATCCAAACATATGGTGGCCGTGGTTTTGATGCCAACTACGCTATCGAAAGAAAATTCAGGGAAACAAGGCTCTATCAGGTAGCGCCTATTTCAAAAAATCTGATACTGGCCTATCTGTCAGAACATGTATTAGGTCTGCCGAGGTCGTACTGATGAAATTTGAGCCACTTAATGACATAACGGTTATTACCATTGAGCAAGCTGTATCAGCTCCATTTGCAAGCTGCAGACTGGCGGATGCCGGAGCCAGGGTAATCAAAATTGAAAGGGAAGATACGGGAGATTTTGCGAGACAATATGATGAAGTGGTAAAGGGAGAAAGCACATACTTTGTGTGGCTGAACAGAGGAAAAGAGTCGGTACGTATGAACATTAAGTCAGACGAAGGGCGTGAGCTGTTTTTTAATATGATCGAAAAAGCTGACGTTTTTATTCAGAACCTTGCTCCCGGGGCATTGAAAAAACTTGGACTTCATAGTGAAGCCCTCCGTGAAAAACATCCACGGCTGATTACATGTGATATCAGCGGATATGGTGAGGAAGGTGACTACTCAAAGATGAAGGCTTATGATAATCTTGTGCAGGCCGAGTCGGGTCTGATCGATGTAACCGGTGACGGTGAAATGCGCGCAAAAGTTGGAATATCGATAGCAGATATCAGTACCGGAATGCATGCATATGCCGCCATACTTGAAGCCATCATTCAAAGAGGCACTACAAATGAAGGTGTAGCGATTAAAATATCTATGTTTGATTGCATGGCAGATTGGATGATGGTGCCATATTTACACCAGGAATACGGCGAACAAGCACCACCAAGATCAGGCGTTTATCACGCTGCCATTGCACCATATGGCCCATTTAAAACCAATGGCGGGCGAGAGATAATGATTGGCATCCAGAATGAAAGGGAATGGGTTCGTTTTTGTGATAATGTTCTCAATGGAGCCATTAATCCTGACGACGAACGATTCAGTAAAAATTCATTACGGGTGAAAAATATGAGATTACTTAACGAATTGGTGCAGAGTGAGTTTGAACGTATGAAGTACGCCGATGCGCATGCTAGATTAAAGAAAGCAAAGATAGCATATGCAAATCTGAATACAGTAAAACAATTTAGCGAGCACCCGCAGCTGAGGCTAACGGAGGTTGATTCAGAGGCCGGACAAATTAGAATGGCTGACCGGCCTGCAATTTTCGATGGTTACGAATCATCATTTAACAGTATCCCTGCATTGGGTGAACATGATGAACAAATTAAAAGAGAGTTTAGGGCATGAACTATCACGAATGGATTGGGAAAAAAGAAACAAGAAGTGACTCAATGGCCGTTGAACAGCTCCAGCGATTTGAAGCTTTGATGAGCAGAAACCCTCACTCGGCAACAAAGAACACGCCACTCCCCGCATGTTCACACTGGTGTTACTTCACGCCTACTGAACCCCAAACCAATATTGCGGTGGATGGTCATGCCCTTAAGGGAGGATTTTTACCGCCTGTAGAACTGCCGCGCAGGATGTGGGCAGGCGGTCATATACAGTTTAAAAAGCCACTTTTTGCGGGTATTCCGGCGGCTAAAATGTCAACAATTGCAGATATTAAGGAGAAAACAGGGAGTACTGGAAAACTCTGTTTTGTGACAGTGCACCATCAAGTTAGCTCAGATGGTGGCCTGAATATTGATGAAGAACAGCATATTGTCTACCGGGAAGAATCTGAAAAGGGTGCTTACCCCTTTCGCACCAGGCCTTTGGATATTGATCCCGATTGGGAGAAAACTACAAAACCGGATGCCGTCCAGCTGTTCCGATTTTCCGCGTTGACCTTCAACAGTCATCGGATTCACTATGATCTTGATTACGTGCAAAATGCAGAGGGTTATCCGAATCTTGTTGTACATGGCCCATACCTTTTGGTTCTTTTACTCGACGCGTTTAAACATAAAGATGATGAGGATCGCGTTATTAAAGAGGTGACCTATCGGGCAGTTGGGCCCGTGTACCTGGGAGAGCAGATTACAATTTCCGGTAAGAGTGTGAACAATCATACATCAGAACTCAGAATTACAGGGCCGGAAGGAAACCTTGCAATGACGGCAACTGTAAACTGGACTTATTTATGAAATCTCTGAGCAAACAACTTATTGAGCTGATTAACAGTAAATCAGTTACTGCTGATGATCTCATTAAGACCCGTGAGTTTATGCTCGATTGGGTCGGTTGTTATGCTGCGGGTTCCAAAACTGAACAGGGAAACGTAATTAATAATTGGAACTGTAAGTGGGGTGGCACAGGACTTGAGCAAGAGGTTTTTGTAACAGCCGCTCTTTCGCATATCACAGAAACGGATGACTTACACAGAAGATCCGTTACCCATCCGGCATGCGTGGTTTTTCCCGTTACATGGCATCTTTCAAGATATTTAAAAAAGAGTTTTGATGAGTGTCTGGTTGCCTCTATTAAAGGGTACGAAGCGATGTGCAGGGTTGGTGAAGCAGTTGGACCCGCTCATTATAAAATTTTTCATAATACCGCTACAGCAGGGGTTTTTGGTTCTGCTGTTGCAGCAGGATCTCTGCTTGAACTGAATGAAGAGCAGGTTGTATGGGCTATGGGAAATGCCGGAACACAAGCTGCCGGGTTGTGGCAGTTTAACGTGGATGCAACCATGAGCAAACATCTGCATGCAGGTCACGCCGCATCAGCGGGATTAAAGGCCGCGCTTTTGGCAGCAGAGGGGTTTACAGGTCCTTCAAAGATTTTGGAGGGAGAGAAAGGGTTTTTCAAAGGACTTTGTTCTGACCCTGACCCCAATGCTATTGTTCGAGAATCGAAAGGTTGGAAATTGACCGAGACGTCTATTAAGCCCTATCCTTCATGCAGGCACACACACCCCGCTATTGATGCAGCTCTTGAAATTCGAAAAGCGATGAATCAGGATGGAACACCGGCTTATGAGATCGATTCAATCGAAATTTTGACATACGAAACCGCTCTTCGGCTTACCGATAATAACAGTCCGAACAGTACATTCGCTGCAAAATTCAGTATTCAGTATTGCGTATCTCTGGCCTTAAGCGAAGGCTTCCCTCAGTTATATCACTTTGAGAATGACCTTCTCAAAAAACATCAAAAATCTGAGCTGATTGGTTTTACAAAAGTGAATACGACAACTACTTTCAATGAAGCGTATCCCACGCATTGGGGAGCAAGGGTTATTGTTAAAGCGGGTAGTAAAGTATTTGAATCAGAAATAAAATCAGCCAAGGGCGACCCTGAAAATCCACTGACAAAAGAGGAACTGGTGAAGAAGTTTAATGGATTGATGAATTATGCAGGTTATGGAGGAGAAGTTGCATCGGAACTCTCTAACTGGATACTGGAAGCGAGTGATGATGAGTTAGTACCGGAGCTATTGAAGACTTTAAATATTAAATAAACAGATCAGACTATGACAAATCCACAAAACTACATCAACGGAAAATGGGTGGATGGCTCACTCGGGAAATTGGACATGCTGAACCCTTCTTATGATACGAAAGCAGGAGAGATTGCCCGGAGTGGAGAAAAAGATATTGATGACGCAGTGAAGGCTGCCCGAGAGGCCTTTAACGGTTCATGGGGAAAAACAGATGCTGCCAATCGTGGACGTATTCTTTACAAGGTGGCAAAAATTCTGGAAGAAAATGTGGAAGAGCTGGCAGAGCTTGAGTCTAAAGATACGGGCAAGCCTATGAAACAAGCCAGAACGGATGCCACTTTGATAGCTCGATATTTTGAGTTTTATGCCGGCGCTGCTGATAAATTTCATGGGGATACAATTCCCTTCTCTGATGGCTATACGGTATACAGCCAGCGTGTGCCAATCGGAGTCACAGGTCACATCATTCCATGGAACTATCCACTTCAAATGACGGGCAGAACCCTTGCCCCTGCGCTTGCAGCAGGAAATGCCACTGTATTTAAACCGGCTGAGGACGCTTGTCTTGCAGTAGTAAAGGCTTTTGAGCTGATTCATGAAGCGGGTTTTCCTCCCGGAGCTGTAAACCTTGTAACAGGTCTTGGGACAGAAGCAGGGGCTGCCCTGGCCAATCATCCGGGCATCGATCACATGGCATTTACCGGATCGCCCGAAGTGGGCAAAATCATTATGAAAAACTCAGCTGATCACATACGTCCGGTGCTCTTGGAGCTGGGGGGTAAGTCGCCTCAGGTAGTCTTCAACGATGCAGACCTGGAAGCTGCGATGCCGGTCATCGTGAATGCGATCATTCAAAATGCCGGACAAACTTGTTCTGCCGGTTCACGACTCGTTATTCAGGAAGACATTCATGATAAAGTGGTAGAAGAGCTTATTAAACGCTTTAACAAGATTAAGGTTGGTCCTGCTGATAAAGATCCTGATATAGGTCCGATCATCAATAAAAAGCAGCTTGAAAGGGTGGAGAGTTTTGTGACACGTGCTGAGAAAGAGGGCGCAATAATTCTCGCCCAAGCAGAAAAACCGGAAGGTAAGGGTTATTTTTTTCCACCTACTCTGATGGGAAAAGTGAACAACGACAGCTTTATTGCACAGAATGAAGTGTTTGGACCTGTACTTACAGTCATTCCATTTAAAGATGAGGCTGATGCCATCCGGATTGCCAATGATGTTGAGTTTGGACTGATTGCTGCCGTTTGGACAAAAGATAACGGACGGGCTCATCGCGTAGCTAACGCCATTCATGCGGGACAGGTTTACATAAATGGATACGGTGCAGGTGGCGGCGTTGAGCTTCCGTTTGGCGGAATGAAGAAAAGTGGTTTTGGCCGTGAGAAAGGCTTTGAAGCACTCTACGACGTCACGGTTGTGAAGACAGTAATAATCAATCATGGTTAATTTTAAGATCCACTTTTACCAATTTTTGATGAACTGCATGAGACAGTCCATAGTAGAGCAAATCAATAATTTTTAAATAAACAGTATAATAGCATGAAAAGCCTTCAACTCACGGAATTCGGAAAACCTTTAGAGTGGAATGAGAAAGAGAAACCCACACCAAAAGGGAAAGAAGTGCTGCTTAAAGTAGACGCTTGTGGTGTGTGTCATTCAGACCTGCACATTTGGGAAGGGTATTATGAGCTTGGCGACGATGAGCGAATGTACATTGCTGACCGCGGAGTCAATTTACCGATGACCATGGGACACGAAATTGTTGGCACGGTTGAATCTGCAGGGTCTAATGTATCGGGTGTTAAACAGGGCGATACAAGATTGATATACCCGTGGATCGGTTGCGGTGAATGTAAGTATTGTCGAACGGATCGAATGCAAATGTGCCTCACTCCGAGCTCACTCGGGGTGTTTAGTGATGGCGGATATAGTGACTATATTCTCGTTCCGGATGAGCAATATCTGGTTGATATTGATGGGTTGAAGCCTGAAAATGCCTGTTCCTACGCTTGTGCCGGACTAACGGCCTATAGCGCCCTCAAAAAAACAATGCCGCTGGAAGATGATGAGACACTGGTAATAATTGGTGCCGGTGGTCTCGGCCTGATGGCGCTTCAGGTGTTGCGTGAACTAACATCAGCCAATGTGATTGCAGTAGATGTGGATGATGAAAAGTTAAAAACGGTTCAACAGATCGGAGACTTTGCTACTGTTAACTCGCTTAAAAGTGATCCTGTTGATTCAGTAATAAAATTAACTAATGGACTGGGAGCGTCAGCAGTTATTGATTTTGTAAATAACACATCAACAGCTAAGAGTGCCTTTGATATGTTGCGCAAAAATGGAACCATGGTTATGGTGGGGCTATTTGGTGGTAAACTGACGTTTTCAAATCCCATTCCAACGCTAAAAAATCTTACTATTCGCGGATCATATACAGGTAGCCTTGCCGAACTTAGAGAACTTATTGATATTGTTCGGGACAAAAAGCTCAAATCAATTCCTGTCAAATCATACAGTCTTGATAAAGCGGACGAATTGCTCCAAAAAGTGAAAGACGGGAAAATTATCGGAAGGGCAGTAGTTAAGCCATAAATAAGAAGTGCATGCTGAGTGTAAAAAGCCTGACAAAAAAAATTGACGGAAAAACAATTGTTGAGGATATCTCTTTTGATCTGAATGAAGGAGAAATACTCGGATTTGTTGGTCCGAATGGTGCAGGAAAAACGACCACGTTACGAATGCTCGCCTGCTGTACAGCCCCTGCGTCGGGAACGGCAACACTGGATGGGTTTGACCTTGTAAAGGACGATATGGCCGTTCGTAAGCAGATTGGATATCTGCCCGAGGTGCCACCCCTCTATGAGTACATGAAAGTTAGAACCTATCTCGAAACGATCGCAGGGTTTAAAGGTATTCCAAAAGAAAATAGAAAATATGCAGTTGAACGATCTATCGAACGGTGTTTTATCGGCACGATGGCAACGCGGGAGATCGGTAAACTCTCAAAGGGATATCGGCAGAGGGTTGGACTGGCTCAGGCCATACTTGGCGATCCAAGGCTGCTGCTTCTGGATGAGCCGACATCAAGTTTAGACCCCGGTCAGATCAGTGAGATGCGGGATATTATCCGCGAGGCGGCAGGTAATACGATGGTGATTTTTAGCACGCATATTTTGCAGGAGATTCAAAATCTTTGTGATAGAATTGTGCTCATTAAAAATGGAAAGCTGCGATATCAGGGACGGCTTGATCAGTACGATTTGATCGACGACGGTCGAAGAAATCTGATTCTAAGATTAAGGGGTGATATTGCATCAATCGAATCCATTTTAAAATCTCAGAATGGCGAGATAGAATTTGAAATTCAGCAGTCGAAAAACGGATCGGCATTTAAAGTAGCCATGCACATCAATGATAGTGATGAGTTACAATCGGATTTACTGAAAAAACTGCTCAGTAAAAATATCCAGGTTCTTGAAGTTTCCCCGATGGCAAAAGATCTTGAACACACCATTTTACAGTTTATGAGGAGCGAATAACTGCTATGTTTAATATCTACCGAAAAGAACTGTTTAACTATTTCTGGAGCCCGATAGCATATATCGTCATTCCGGTTTTTCTCTTTATAAGCGGGTATTTTTTCTCATTTAGCCTCTATTATTTAAAAGTGGCTACCATGAGCAACGCCTTTCACAATATGGCGATTCTTTTATTATTATTAGCACCTGTAATCACCATGCGGCTAATTGCTGAAGAGAAAAGCTCCGGTACCCTGGAATTACTTTTTAGTATGCCGGTCTCCATTGGAAAAATGCTGTTTGGTAAATTTCTTGCGGGCATAACGCTTCTGGCAATTATGCTTATAGGGTCAATGATTTTTTTGATACCGCTGATTATTCACAGTGAACCTGATTTTGGACCCATATGGGCCGGATATCTGGGAATTTTTCTGATCGGCAGTGCTTATATAGCGATCGGACTCTTCGTTTCATCTCTTACCGAAAATCAAATTGTAGCGGCTCTTGGTACAACAGCGATTTTAATATTTCTCTGGTTTATCCGATACGTTGGCAGCTTTGAAGCACTCCAGTTTATTAATCTGCCTTTTGAATTTATCTCAATATCAACGCACCAGGGTGAATTTGTGAGAGGACTGATCAATTTCTCCTCAATCGTTTACCTGCTGAGTTTAACGGGACTTTTTTACGGATTTGCCTGGCTTAGAATGCACCTTATGAGATATGGATAACTCGAAATAAAGTTGTAATAACAGAATTATGAATAAGTTTTCGGCCTTTATTATTGCGTTGAGCATGGTGACCGGCGTCTTTTTTATAAACCTGATTGCAGGTGAACTGGACTTTCGCGTGGACACTACTCGTGATAACCTCTATTCACTCTCATCACAGTCACATCAGATTTTAAATCAAATTGATGAGCCGGTCAAAATTGTCCATTTCTACATTCAGAATGATCCGCGCTATATGCCGACCGTTGAGCTAATGAGGCAATACCAGCGGAGCTCACCCTTTATTGATGTTGAACTTTATGACATCAACAGCAACCCATCAGTAGCCGCACGCTATAACGTGAGATTTCATGGGACCACCGTTATTACAAAAGGGGACAGACAAGCAGAGATTTATGGAAGTGATGAAGTAAGCGTTACGAACGGGATCTATCAGCTTTTGCACGACTCTGACAAGAAGATCTATTTTACAGGTGGTCACGGAGAGTTTGATATCCTGAGCCGAGTCTCAGAGGATCACCTTGAATTAGAAGGAGAAGAGGATCGCCCAATTTTTCTTCATCAAAAGCAGGGGATGCTCAAGTTAAAAGAAACGCTTGAATTGATGAGTTTTGAGGTAGATATACTATTTCTTCAACGTGAAGGGCTTGTACCTGATGATGCCAGTTTGGTTGTTATCCCTTCACCGATGGAGCCGTTTCTTCCGATGGAAATTGAAGCACTAAGAAATTACCTGGACAGTGGAGGTAATCTGCTTGTTACGCTCAGACCTTTTATGGATGGTGGGCTCGGTGATTTATTGAGAGAATATGGCATCAATCCGCAGAATAACCTTGTTATCGACTTTGGTAATCATTTCTGGAATGATGCGATGGCCCCGGCAGTAGGTTCGTATGAAGATCATCCTATAACTCAGGATATGCCATTGACATTTTTTCCGGGTATTCAGGAGATTCAGCTAGCTGACCCGATGCCCGATCGAACCTTTGGTATAAATCTATTTGAATCAACCCAACAAAGTGTTTCTGTCTATTCTGTTGATGAAATTGAGACATTGAGAAGTGCTTCAATTACCCCAAGGCCTCATAACTTTATGTCGATTGTTGAATCCAATCGAAACGGGATTGAAAATAAAATTGCGGTAATAGGTTCAGGAAGTTTTGCGACAAATGAGTATTTGAACTATCTGGGTAATCAGCGTTTAATGACAAATACGATCAACTGGCTGATAGATGAAGAATCTTATTTAGACCTTGAGCCTGTCAGCTATGAATTGCCTGTAATTAACCTCACCAATAATCAACTTAGAAACACATTTATTTTGTCGTCAGTAGCGATTCCGGGACTGTTCCTGATTGCCGGTGTTGTTGTGTGGTTTAACAGGAGAAGAGAGTAATGGAACTGAACACGCCAGCTAAAAAGTCGATTGGTTTTGCAGGCGTATCAATACTACTGTATGGAGTGATTAAGCTACTTGCGGGTGATGCGCACTTCCATGCAGAGGTCGGCACCATGGTTGAAGGTCATGAAGATCACATCCACGTTGTTTATCAACCAGTATATGAGATTGATCCATCTTCGGTTACTGCCATTACAGCTTATATACCTGAATTTGGGACACGAATCAGAATGATAGACAACAGGTTGATAAAAGATCGAATGGATTCATCGTGTCGTGAAGTGAGCGAGTGGTTTACAAATGTGACTGAATCGTCGTCTGAAATTGAACTCTCAAATCGAGAAGCTACCGAACTGCGAAATCTTTACTCAAATATTCAGCCTGATTTCAGAATCAGCGTACCTCAAGAAGGCGAAACATATGGTTTGACAAATCCGGAGGGGTGTGCAGTGATAGAGTCCAGCGGTCAGCAATTCTTTTTACAGTTTGGTATAGAGGCTCCACAGGGATATACGAGATACATGAGAATAAACATGGGTGAACAGATTTACGTTATTCCTCGTTATTTTTATTCGACCCTGGCAGAGTTAATACTTGCTGAATAAGTTAAAAAGCACACAACTTCTAGTTACAATAAAATTTGATGCATAGTACATTTTAAAAAAATGCAGTAACATTTTACACAACTTACATAAACCCAAACCGTGACGTTAAAGAGCTAAATTGGAACACATGAAAAGTTCTGACTTTCTCTTTGGTACACACCTCTAATTATTTCCATAATACGTTGGATAGAAAGACCGGTTATAGTGATCCAGCAGTTCGTTCACTTCATCAGGCGCATCAATAGTACCTTTCCTGACCTCTCTCTCAATTCGCCGCATCAGATTAAAAAGTATTTCAATGCGACCATCAGTCAGTTCGTCTTCATCACCATCCAAAATCAGTTTCAGATCAAAACCTTCGAATTCTATGTCAATTTCAATGCAGAATCGAAAAATCTTTTCTATCACCCGCATTGCAATAGTATCTCCCAGTGAAACATCGTCCTCTCCTATCTTCTGATACTCCCCCTATCCGTGATGTGCTCTTTTAATTCTTAATGATCCATTTTTATTTTGTCAAAATTTAAGATTCTTATTTCGTAATAAGACAAGTAGTTATTCGATAAAAACTATGAAAACTCCGTGACAACACGGCATCACCTCCATTTTATTTATGACCCTTATCCTGTTGCAAGAAACCATAAAACCACACTAATCCTGTCATTCTACTTGAAGACCGTAGTCGGTTTTAAAAGAGGACCGGCCAAAGTTAACAAAACTTGCCTATTCACTTGCTCATGCTTTTCCGCATGCTACGTTCCGAACCGGAAATTCTGATGGTTCTGACACACATCTTGCTAAAGGTGTTGCCCAGGTGGATGCCTCTCCCCACCAATATGTGGTTCCCTACGCCGGTATGAAGAAAAAGAACCGGGTAGAGGGTGCGGAAGCATAGGCACCGGAATGGCGGCATTAACTTTTTTATAGTCTCTTTCAATAGCAGACCAAAATAAAAAAGCCCTGTAAGCTCATATCTCGTTGTCTTACAGGGCTTTATGCGAGTGTGGGACCGGGCGGAATCGAACCGCCGACAC
>CAZXYQ010000058.1:15482-16565 GCA_964644975.1 uncultured Rhodohalobacter sp. | reverse complement strand
CTTTGTGAGACATTGCGGATCTTTTTTTCAAGTATCAGGCAGTGTCACAAGCGCGCCGCTTTTGGATTAATCCCCAATTTTCCGTATCTCAATTCTCAACACAAAACTTCCGCAAATATCACGTTCCGGCGACCATTTGTGCTGCATATGGCTTCAATAAAATACACTCTGTTGGCTGCTTCCCTCCTCCTTGGGGGGATATCTGATACCGCTACCGTTCAGCCTGCGGCCGATACGCTCTATTATATCGACAGCCGCACGTGGCAAATTCGATCACTCGCCGATCATTCCACAGAAAAAATTGTACTTCTGACAATTGATGATGGCCCCAAAGCGTACACAACACCCGGTTTCCTTGCTCTTCTTGATCAATACGATGCCAAAGCTATCTTTTTTATAAACGGCTACTTAGCTGAACCGCTTCCCTGGGTTGTGCGCCAGATACTGAATCACGGGCATATGATCGGCAACCACTCATGGAGCCACAAACGGCTGAACCAAATTTCAAAAGAAGAAACGAAAGATGAAATTCTAAAGCTAAACGACTGGCTTAGCGATAAAATAGCCTATGAACCGCTATTTTTCAGAGCTCCATACGGATTGATGACACCTGAAGCTACCGCAGTACTCAAAAATAACGGGATGGCTGGAATGGGGTGGTCGGTCAACTCTTACGACTGGCGGTACCCCGATAACGAGGAGACAATACAGGATGATGCTGCAGAGATTGCCGAACGTACTCTTCAGTCGATGGACGGCGGCAACATCGTACTGATGCACGACCGCGCGGTAAGCCTTGCTGCGCTCGAAATTATCCTTGAAGAGCTTTCAGGGCGCGGATACAGGTTTGTACTTCCCTCCTACTCGTATTAGTTTTTTGGGTATTTGTTACTGGCTATTAGTTGGCTCTTAATTCCCTGTAGTCTATCATCCTTTTTCTAAAATCTACTCTCTGCCAGCATTCACCGGTCCCGGCAAATACCGGGGCACCCTACGAGTCCACAGTTCAACATCACTCGAAGCGTGATTCTCAACAGATCCACGGCAACCTAAATCTACACAAGGCTACAACCCTGTACCTTG
>CAZXYQ010000058.1:0-15382 GCA_964644975.1 uncultured Rhodohalobacter sp. | reverse complement strand
TGTACCTTGTACCTTGCAAACTTCCACTTCATATTGAAGCTGTAAAATGCCTATTTTCAACCGATTTCTAACCTTCACACGCCCCGTTTATGGAATACTTCTCCAACACTGCTGAATATGTTTTCGCAGGCAACGAACTCTGGCGAATCATTGTCCTAATTAGCGTCATTGCACTATCATTCTTTTTCGGAAAAGTCACAAAATTTTTCCTGAATCGACTGAATCGCAAACTAACGGCTATAAATCGTCATTTAGCCGCCGTTGCAGCCCAGGCTGCTGCCTCATCCGTCACATTTCTCTTTTTTTCGTTTGGTTTATGGATTGCAATCTCGTTCCTGAACGTCCCCGCCGGTTTTGAAGGGCTTTTGTTAACTGTACTCGAGCTGTTAATTATCCTTGCTATAGGAAATTTCTTTTACAGGCAAGTGGATGTGATAGACCAGTGGCTGAAGCGATTTGCCTCTGAGGAATCTGTTAACATCGACGACATGCTTATTCCTATTGTCGGAAAATCGATACGTGTTGCCGTAGTCATTTTAATTGTTCTGCAGGCCGCTCAGTCACTCAGCGATCAGCCGATTACCAGTATTCTGGCCGGTATTGGAATAGGCGGACTGGCACTTGGCCTGGCTGCACAGGATACCATCCGCAACTTCTTCGGCTCGCTGATGATTTTTGCCGACAAGCCGTTTAACGTAGGGGAACTGATTATCCTTGAAGATAAGCTTGGCAGTGTGGTGGAAGTTGGCGTGAGAACCACCAAGGTAAAAACCCTGGAGGGTCATATGCTCACCATTCCAAACGGAAATTTGGCCAACATGACCATCCACAATATCGGTAAGCGTCAGTTCATCCGCCGGGTATTCGACATTACAATTACATACGATACCCCTCCGGAAAAAGTAGACAGGGCGTTAGAAATACTCGAGGAGATTCTGGATAACCACGATGGAATGAACCCCGACTTACCACCGCGCGTTTATTTCGATAACATGAACAGCGATTCGCTGAACCTGAAAGTTTTCTACTGGTTTCACCCACCTAATTACTGGGAGTATATGGACTTTACGCAGTGGGTAAACAGGGAGATCTTCAGCCGGTTTACTAAAGAGGGAATAGACTTTGCCTTTCCCACTCAAACCATTCACCTGGCAGGGGATAAAAAACGGCCGGTCAGGGTTGACGACATTAAACTGAATACTAATGCAGATAAGGCAAACGGTGAAACGTAGCTATTCTATACGCACGGCCTTCTGTCCTTATCGGTTAATAGATAACGGTTATTAAAGTCACCTTAAGTGGTGCATTATTTCAATAACTGATTAAAATTCAAAAGATAACCGTATGCACTCTGCTGCTGTATTCTTTCAAAACCATCCTACGAATTTAGCAATCCCCACACTAGCCTAACCCGATTCTATATTGCTTTCTTTTGCAATTATTGGTATATGTTCAATTGCATCAAATATAGATTTTAAAATCAATCATAAACTCCATCACTGTTCATTCAGCTCCATCGAAAACAGACTGATACGGATCCGTTTTAATTCAATTAATAGACCCGAGAGAATGAAAAATCCTAAAGAGTTAGACAACTATATCGTACAGCTTGTGCAGGATATGCGATCTTCTGCCCTTAACCTGCCCAACCCCGGCGAAATTTCTGAATTTGATTCGGAAAGCCTGCCTGAAGAGCTTCAGATGTTTAAAGACGTGGAGATGTATATTCATGGTACTGCAAAACCAATTGGCCAGATTACCGGAATTGACAAAGACTCTTTTCCAGAACTGAAAAAACTGAATGATGCTCAGGCCGCTTTTCTGCTGGGTGAGATGATGAAGCTTCTGATGGCTTATAATTTTTATCCCGATTTCCCAGAAAAGTTACCTGAACATATCAAATACCGTATTCTGCGCGAAAACTGGAACGAAGAGATGATATATACCGGCAGCGGCCAATCCCACATGGAGTTCTGCACATACATACCGGAAAACTGTCCTTTCCCTGAAAATTATTGCCAGTGCAGAGATTTTCAATAGGTTGAGTTTTCATCTGACCGTGGCGTGGATTTTAAATCCTTATTTTGGCTGGATGTTTTTTTCCCTTTCAATCTTTTTATTGCACGTGCTCAAAAACTACGGCGTTTATTCTGCATTTCATTTTCTCTTATTGTCATTCGAATTTACCTTTCATCTCAAGCCTTATAGAAAACGATGATGCAATTTTAGAAGCCATATCTTTTGCATGCTCCGCTTTTTGCCCCTCAAAATGCTCATCAACAGTCTCTTTAAACAAAGAGAGCCACCGCTCAAAATCACCTTCCTGGATGGGCAGCGGTAAATGTTGTCGGAATGGCCTGCCCTTGTATCTGTGAGTTTGAAACAGCAGGTTCGACCAAAAGTCGACCATTCGGGGCAGATGATGGTCCCAATCTACATCAGCAAATTCATTAAAGATATAACCAAGTCTTTCGTCATGCTGCACCTCATCATAAAATGCATGAACCAACACTTTTACATCTTCGTCGGTTTTTAACTCTTTCATACTTATACATCAATCTCTGAATTCGCTTTTCTCATTCATCACCCCTATACGGTTTCAGTAACTGCAAAAAGCTGTTCGAGGCGCTCACTCTGCAATGAAACTGCTTCCTGCAAGGATTGTAAATTTTCCCCTTCATAAGCTTTCATCTTTGATATCTCCAGGCAAAGTTCCATCCCCTTTTCAAGGTTTTTTCTCATCTTTACAAGCTTTCGAAAGCCTGCATCTTCCGGATCAACCTGCCTTATCATCTCTTTAAGATAATCCACGTACATAACCAGCTCTTTGGCAAACATATGCGGGCGATTTTCAGGAACCAGCGAATCACGGCGTCCGTAGATATGATGGACCATTTCATCTAATGAATACTCCCGGTCGAACCAGGCTACATTTGGTCCGGGACAAATTGCCTGCCTGCCGTACGATGGCTTCATGACGCCCAAGCGAATCAACGATCCCGTACCCAAATTGGTACACAGACACGTTTTCTCCATCACCCTCGATTTTTGATTCTCCTTCTCTTCCTGCGCTGTCTCGCTGCTCTCTATCTGATTTATTTTTAACAGCTGATACTGTGCAGACGCTGTACAGATTGGATTATCGGTAAACTCTGTGTTTGAAGCCAGGAAACCCTTCGGACATTTAGATCCGGGTTTTCCTTTCTTAACCAGCTCTTTTGTGTGAATCTCGGAGCCTGATCCGCGGATATTATTAAACGGCACGCCAAGCGGTGAAACATTGCTTAAATAGAGATCCTCTTCTGCGGCACTAGCCAATATTTTTGATGTAAATTCATCCACACATGTTGCTTCGGGAACCAAGAGAAACGGACTCCCCCAACCGGTTCCATCCATCCCAAAATCTTCGAGCAGACGTCTCATCTCCCCACTTGTACCAATTCCACCCTGAATGGTAATTTTTGGGGTTACTTCTTCCACGGATAGTTCCGGGTACACTCTCTCTTCCGACTCATAAAAACTATGAACCATCGGTTGAAACGTATCCACCAATTGATCCCGCTTTTCACGAAACTCCTGCAAAAGAACCGGCATTAAATGTCCGTCTGAAGCAAAAGCATGTCCGCCGCAATTTAGCCCCGACTCAATCCGGAACTCTGCAACTTCCAATCCTTTCTTCGCTAAAAATTTTCCCTGTATTAATGCTGAACGAAAATCACTCACTTTCAGCACGATCGATTTCTTGATTTTTCCTGATGCATCCCTGTAAAAGTCCTGGAATTCGGCCAGATAACTATACAGACGCGGATTGAACCCGGCTGACAGAACCAGGCTTGATGATAGAATACTATTCGCAAACCCACGCAGAGCTGCACTTGCATCACTGAACTCAGAACTCATCGGCTGATTATCTTTATCCAGTCTCAGAGCGTCCACTTTGGCCATGATATTCACATCAATAGAGCCGGGCATCATTTGACGGGTAAGATCGCTTATTAAACGCTGTCTCTCTTTCCCATCCTTTATAGATTTTAATTCATTATATCTCTGCTTTAAAGGATTTGAATCCGGCAAAAGATGAAAGTATCGGTCTTTGTCTGTATCCTGAAAAAGTGGAAGATGTTTAAGTTCGTCAAACTTTACAGATACAATTTCGCTCACCGTATTCAGATAAGCCTTTATTCTTTCCGCTCGTCCATCCACAGCAGAACGAGGTATGTTCTTGTAAGGCAGATTAAACACATTACAATAGTGCTTTCTGATTTTTTCACAAAGAAGATCGTCCACAACCGAGATGACCGAATTTATACCGAAATGGGCAACCCGAATGGGGCTGTCAATGGAATGGCCGGTTCCCATAACCGGAATATGAAATTGGTGCTGGTTTTGATACATAATAGTAGATGGATTTACGACTGTCGAGCAGCCGATATTTTTACGTTTAATAGAACTGAATTTAGGGCTTTTTCCTTCAAAAGACAAAATACTCCTTAAACTTTATACTAGCTTCACAATACATCATTTACTTTCATGGCGTAATTAAGCGCCAATCTAAATCAAGGAGTTTTTATTAATGACACAATCAATAAGTATGACTATCGATCCGAATACCACTCAAATTGGGGATATCGTAGCTGACAACTATCATGCAGCCGGAATTTTTAAGGAATTCGGAATTGATTTCTGCTGTGGCGGAGGCGTTACGCTCAAGAAAGCCTGCGAGAAAAGAGACTTAAATCCGGATGACGTAATGACGAAACTGAATCTATTGCACTCAAATAACACAGATTCAGATCAAAACTATCAGGCTTGGGAGCCCGGTTTTTTAATTGACCATATCGAACGGACACATCATAACTTTGTTCGGACAAAAACCTCAGAAATCACGGCCTATGCGGCAAAAGTAGCCAAAGTTCATGGGGGTCGCCATCCGGAAAACATAAAGATCTATGATCGATTTCTGCGGCTATCACTTGAGCTATTGGCCCATCTTGAGGCAGAAGAAAAACGTGTATTCCCATTAATTCGTGAAATACTTGACACAAAGATGCAGGGGAAATCTGTATCAAGAGAACTGACCGATTCGCTGCGAGAAGAGCTGGAACTGATGGTAGATGATCATGATGAAGCCGGGGATGTAATGAAAGAGCTGCGCGAATTGAGCAACAACTTCACTCCTCCTGAGGATGCATGCGCCACGTACAGAATTTTGTATCAAAACTTAGCCGGATTTGAGGAAGACCTGTATAAACATGTTCACCTCGAAAATAACATTCTGTTCAAAAAAGCCGAACAGCTGATTTGAATTTAAATAGTGCAGTTCTTTTATCGATGGTTTCGCCCGGCGGGTACTTAAACCGCCGGAATTCCTAAACTATATTTTTGATCTCTGCTATATATCAATAAAATATGGCCCACATCCCAGATTATCGGCTTGGTTAAACTCCTGTACTCTCACCTGTGGGTTGCTATTGATGCTGCGGATGCTCTGACTGCATTATTTTTGGTTCTTAACCCTTCAGGAGAATATCAGATTTAATTACCTGTACTGAACAGCGATCCTCTCACATCTAAAGCAACAACTCCCTCTCCGTTATTCAATACTGAAAGCGGATTAATTTCAAGCTCCTCAATTTCAGGATGATGTGTTGCAATGTAGCTCATAGTGATAAGAGTTTGTTTTACAGCGTTGATGTCGGCCTCAGCCAGATGTCTCCAGCCCTTTAGTTTCCTTCCGGCAATAGTGCTATCAATTAGTTTTTGGGCTTCTATCTCACAAAGGGGAGCAATGGCAGTTGCTGTATCTTTATATAATTCAACATCTGTTCCTCCGGTACCAAACATAATCATCGGGCCAAACTGTGAATCCCTTTTGATTCCAATGATTACCTCCTGTCCGCCTTGGACCATTTTTTGAATCAGCATCCCTTCTATTTCTACCTCGTGCTGTTTAGCTGATGCAGCGATCTCCTTCCAGGCGCTATTTACATCCGATTTATTCTGAAGCCCCACTTTCACTCCTCCTATTTCTGATTTATGACTGTGCTTTTCAGAAATGAATTTCATCACTACGGGAAAGCCGATCTTTTCAGAGGCTGCAATCGCATCTTTCTTCGATCCGGCCACGGTTTCTTCCGGGAGAGTGATTCCGTATTCATTAAGCAGCTGTGTCCACTGTTTGTTCTGAACCCATTTATTTCCATCCCTCTTTTCAACTTCATTAAAATGTTTACTCCGATAGGAGACCATCTCCAGCCACTCTTTTCGCTGCTTCATTGCTTTTAGAATGGATGCCGCCCTTTCCGGAAATGACACATTTGGCACCCTGCGTTTGTGCAGGATGTTGAGGGCCTCATCTACCGATGCTTTCCCCATGATGGAAGCAATCACAGGTTTATTATGAAGACCTGCAATCTCGCCAACTACTTCGGCCAGACTCGCCGGCAGGAACCAATCCTGAGGAGCCTGAATGACCAACACGGCATCTACGGTTTCATCACTCAGAAGGGCTTCAAGGGCAAGTGTATACGTCGCAGGACCCGATCCCGCCAAAACATCCACCGGATTGTTAGCACTGGCCGCCTGCGGCAGGCGTGATTTTAAATAGGTACGTGTTTCTTCAGTGAGCGGTGCAATTTCAAGTCCTGCATCTTCGATGGCATCTACAGCCAGAATCGCCGGCCCACCCGCATTCGTTAATACTGCAACCCGGTTGCCTTCAGGAAGTGGCTGCCAGGCTAATGCCCTGGCCCAGTCGAACATCTCTTCCATTGTTTTTGCTTCCAGCACTCCTGTTTTACGAAAAGCCGCGCTGTAAGCTTCCTCACTTCCGGCAAGGGCGCCTGTATGGGACGATACTGCAGCGGCCCCTTTTTCACTTCGTCCGCCTTTTAAAATTACAAACGGCTTTTTTAACGAAAGCTCCTCTGCTCTTAACAAAAACTCTTTCCCGTTCGATATTCCTTCCGCATACGCAGTGATTACTTTTGTCTGAGAATCACTTCCTACCACGTGCATCATCTCCGTTTCAGTGACATCCGCCTGGTTCCCCAGGCTTACAATTCTTGAAAAACCTACGCCTGCGCCTCGTGCCCAATCAATTACTGCCGCTACCATGGCCCCTGACTGTGAAATAAACCCGATGTCACCCTGTTCCGGCATACCAACCACAAAGGTCGTGTTTACCGGTGTATGGGTATCAATGGTTCCGATGCAGTTCGGCCCTATTATCCGGATATCATTATCCCGGGCAGCTTGCACCAGTTTCTTTTCCAGTTTTGCTCCTTCCAGTCCTGTTTCACTGAAACCGCCGCTCACTACAATTGCATTTGGGATACTTTTTTCGCCGCACTGCTTCAGTACTTCCGGTACCATTCCGGCCGGAATAACAATGACCGCCAGATCTACGCCGGCAGGCAGATCCTCGATAGAAGAATAGCACTTTAGTCCTAAAATTTCGCTGGCATGCCTGTTTACGGGATATATATCGCCCCTGTATTTATATTTAACCAGGTTTCTGATTACACCGAATCCCAGTTTGTGCGGATCTCTTGAGGCACCCACAACCGCTACAGCATTTGGAGAAAAGAAAGTTTCTGACATAATAATAGGAATAAAAGGCCTTTTAATCTTAAATTATGGAAAAGACAATCTAATAGCACCCCGTTTAATCTATTAATTTTTTCCTATGAACCTTGATGAATTTGAGTCTGAAACAATTATTGAACCGTTCCGCATCAGAACTGTAGAACCTATCAAATTTACAACTCTCCGGGAAAGAGAGAAGCTTCTTAAAGATGCCGGATACAATCCATTTCTATTAAAAGCAGATGATGTCTTAATTGATCTGCTCACCGACAGCGGCACGGGAGCCATGTCGTCCCGGCAATGGGCCGGTATCATATCAAGTGATGAATCGTATGCCGGTTCTGCTTCCTTTTTCCGGTTCGAAGATGCAGTAAGAGATATTACTGCATTTAAGCATGTGATACCCACTCATCAAGGCAGGGCGGCTGAAAATATTCTGTTTACAACCATTGCCAAAAAAGGTGATGTAATACCCAATAACACCCATTTCGATACCACCCGTGCACACGTGGAACATGCCGGTGCTGAAGCACACGACCTGGTTATTGCAGAAGGCCGCAATCCCAAAAGCATGCACCCCTTTAAGGGGAACATGGATCTTCAGGCTCTTGAGGATACCATTGAAAAAACAGGCAGGGAACGCATACCGGCCATCATGATTACGGTGACCAACAATTCCGGCGGCGGACAACCCGTAAGTATGCAGAATATTCGCTCGGTATCAGAGATAGCCCGCAAACACAGGATTCCATTCTTTATTGATGCCTGCCGTTTTGCTGAGAATGCATGGTTTATAAAAATACGTGAAGATGGGTATGCTGATAAAACCCCTATTGAAATTGCACGTGAAATGTTCAGCTATGCAGACGGCTGCACCATGAGCGCCAAAAAAGATGGAATGGCAAACATCGGTGGGTTTCTGGCAATGAATGACGGTGAACTTGCATCCGAATGCAGAAATTTGACAATCTTAACAGAAGGGTTCCCCACGTATGGCGGAATGGCCGGTTACGATATGGAGGCAGTTGCACTAGGACTTTATGAAGCACTTGATGAAGGGTATCTGCGATATCGCATTCAATCCATATCATACCTGGGTGATCGTCTTGTTAAGGCAGGCGTTCCGATTGTACAGCCAACAGGCGGGCACGCTGTTTACATTGATGCCAAAGAGATGCTTCCGCATATTCCGCAGCTCCAATACCCAGCCTGGTCGCTGGCCAACGCACTATACCTTTTGGGAGGTGTCAGGACAGTAGAAATTGGCAGCGTGATGTTTGGTGTGCAGCCTGACGGCTCCGAAAAACCAGCTAAGATGGAACTTGTCCGGCTGGCTTTTCCTAGGCGGGTATACACCCAAAGTCATGTCGATTACCTGCTTGAAGTTATTCTTGCGGCACATCAGCAAAGAAAGAAATTGAAAGGGTACAAAATTATCTCTTCCACGCCGGTATTAAGGCATTTTTCGGCAGAACTGAAACCGGTTAATTAATCAATATTAAAAACAAATATCAGTTCGGGAAAAACTTATCTCTTGGCACAAATCTTCACTCTTCGTTTACCGGAAGTGAAGATTTTGTTTTCCCGACTCAGCTAAAATTTAATCTTAAAAACGTACTGCAATGTCCAACGAACATCTTTATGAAGTAGACCTCGAATGGAACACTAACCGAAAAGGAACTCTGAGTTCATCAATTCTCGACCAAAAAATCGAGGTCGCAACACCTCCGCAGTTCAAGGGAGGTATGGAAGGCATTTGGTCTCCCGAACATCTCTTTGTTGCCTCCGTTAACAGCTGCCTGATGACCACTTTTTTAGCTATAGCTGAGTTTTCAAATTTAGATTTCACTTCTATTCGTGTGTCGGGCGCCGGTAAACTAGACAAGGTGGAAGGCCGGTTCATGGTGAGCGAAATCACCCTAAACGCAACTGTTGAGATTTCTGATGAAAAAGACGTTGAAAAAGCCGGACGGATTCTGCGAAAAGCGAAAAGTTCGTGCCTGATTTCAAATTCTATCAAATCTGAAGTTTACTTTCATCCGGACGTCCGAGTAACAGAACCGGTGTAACAGATTTTCCAGGTAGGTCCTGCCAACAACCGAATATCCAATGATTCTGATTCAGTATCGGGGATTATACTTAGCGTATTTCGCACTTTTCGAATCCAGCTCGAAAATACCCATTTGTTTGGTGGCTTAAATTCGAGCTAACAAGTTTTATAATAAAGACTGACAAGACCAATGCTATTAAATAAAATAATCATCTACACGTCAGTAATCCGGATCAATATCTAAACAGTTAAATGGCACAGCAAACTCGAATCTTTTTTTTAGTTCTGATTGTCTGCATTAGCGGATGTAATGATATAAGGAATGAGAAGTTAGGCGATAATAATTATGCCCGCTTCGATCAGGAGAGCAGGTCGCTGAGAGTGCAACCAGACTCTTTACATGTGAGGCGCATTTTATCCGGGGCGGATGATGTAATCGGAAAACCGCTCTTTAGAGTTACCGACAAATCCAAAACCGGCATTTTATCAGACCCGCGTCTTTACGTCAGCCTGGCAACTTATTGGTGGCCCGATCCTGATTTGGAAGAGGGGCTACCCTATATTCGCAGGGATGGTGAGGTGAACCCCGAAATTGGAGGGGAGCAATCCGACCTTCCCCGGATGATTGGGATGGCCCAGAGAGTGGAGTTGCTCGCCGATGCATATAAACTATCTGATGATGAAAAATATGCTAAACCAGCAATTGAGCAGCTTTATGCGTGGTTTATTGATAAAGAAACCGCCATGTATCCTCATCTTGAACACGCCCAGATGATTCGGGGCTTGAACCAGGGGAGGTCTTACGGTGTGATTGATACGTGGTGGCTAATCCAGGTCGTAGAGTCATTTCCGAATCTCAAGCGATCTATGTATTGGAATATTGAAGTTGAGGCCGGGCTCAGGGCCTGGTTTACACACTATCTGAACTGGCTTCGAAACAGCGAATTTGGACAAAAGGAGATGCAGTCAAAGAACAATCATGGTACATGGTACGATCTGCAGGTGGTTACATTTGCCCGGTTTGTCGATCAGGTGGATTTCGCCCAAGATTACCTTGAAAAAGTGTCCCTAACAAGGATTTCAACGCAAATCTCGATCTCCGGCCGGCAAAGATACGAGGTTCGACGGCAGCGCCCACTTCACTACAGTATCTATAATTTGAGCGGATTAATGAAACTGGCACTTCATGGCCAAGCACTCGAAGTGAACTTTAAAGAGGCTGATGGATGGTTCAGCGGCGGTCTTAAAGATGCGTTCCATTATCTGGCAAACAAAATGGAGGGCACGAACCCGGCACATCTGGTGCACTCTGAAGATCCAACCGATACCGGTAAGCTCTACAATAAGTTGACCGAGAACGCACAGATGTTGTTTGGCACTGAATGACTGTGTCCTATCAAAATTTGATTTCTCCGACTACGCATATATGAGTTGCTACAATGTTACCAAAAACTTATAATAGAGATAAACTACTCTTTTGTATCTATAAATATATGTTTAAAAAAATCAATTTTGGCTTGAGATCCATCCCTAAGCAGACGTGGTTCGGCATCAGGATCACCCTCCTGCTCTGGTGGATATTCATGAACTACACCCGGTGGCCCTCCGTGCAGGAGAAATCAGAAATTCTGACAGTATTGGCATCAGGTGCGCCCAATACGTTTACGGAGATCATGTCGCGCGAGGGCTGGCCGTACTGGCTATCGTGGATTCCAACGGGAGTGAACATGACCGACAACAACGCAATTGGGATGGCCTTTGCTTTTTTAATTGGCGGAGCGGTAAGCAGTCTGATTCTGCCCCAGGGAATGATTCGCAGGCTTCTGCACTCCAGTGGCACGAAAGGATCAACTTATGGAGGCTTGCTGGGTGCACCTCTCATGATGTGCAGTGCCTGTTCCGTACCTGTTGCGCTGGGATGGAAGAAGCGCGGAGCAAACATCGAAACCACACTCGGCGTAGTGATGGGAGCCGCCATGTTAAACATCATGGGTTTGACTACCATTTTTGTACTCTTTCCCGGCCCTGCGGCCTGGGGGCGAATTCTTGCCTCCATTGTGCTGGTTGTGCTGTTTACACCCCTTGTAGTTAACCTTCTGGTTCGCTGGAATAAAGGGCAACCGATCACATCAACGTACCTGGAAGAGCAGGCAAAAAGTTCCGAAGCCGAAAGCTGTCCTGTTTACAATCCTGCGGCGGATGATCCGGGCTGGGCTGAAGCCGGGCGGCTGGCGATCATCAACTGGTGGAGCAGCAGTGTAGAAATCGCCTATCGGCTCTTTATTCCCATGACCGGAGCAATGTTCCTCGCTGCCTTTATCCGGCTGATGCTTCCTCCCGGGGTTGTGGAGGCCTACATGGGCAGCGGCCTTTTAGCTATCGTAATTATATCTGCTTTTGGAACACTCATCGCCATTCCAACCCTGTTTGAAATCCCTCTTGTGCTCGGTTTTCTGTTCATTGGGATGGGATTGGGCCCGGCTTCCGCCCTGATTGTAACGGCACCCTCCGTGAGTATCGTCAGCTATTTCATGCTGAAAAAAGATGTGGGCCATGCCGCCCCGCTGTTATTGATGGCAGCAACATTTGTTGTCGGCGTCTCTACCGGCCTACTTGTTGAATATCTGGTGGGTATCTATGGATAAATCAATGAACCAAGACCAACAACTATCCACAAAAGTTAAAATCATCGGAACCCTGTTTTTGGTCTCTCAACTGTTCCTTGCAGCAAATAACTATGGGCCACATAATATACCGGGGCTAAGCCTGCTGTTTGATGAACCGTGGATCCCGGCAGAGGAGGTATCACTTCAGCAAGCAATGCACGGAAAAGCCCCAAACTTTACGTTCGAAGATATTACGGAATCCTCCGGGCTCAGCTCGTTTTACCGTGCAAAAGTTAACGGTGCTAACCCCTCCTACCTTGAAGTGATGAGCGGCGGTCTGGCGATTGGTGATATAGACGGGAACAGCCTCGATGATATTCTTCTCATCAGCATTCCCTCTTTTGAGGAGCATCCCGAAAAAGAGGCTTCCCCAACCAGCCTGTTCAGAAATAACGGGGATGGAACCTTCCAGAATATTACGAAACAGTCCGGTCTTGGAAATATAAAAGGTTATCCGCAGGGGGCACTCTTCTTTGATTTCAACAACAACGGCCGGCAGGATCTTTATATCGCCGCCTATGACGGTGGTCAGCTTTTCCGAAATGACGGCGGTACCTTCACCGATATCACAGAGGAATCGGGGCTAAGCCTGGATGGCTTATGCGGTGATTTTCCGTGCTTTGGGTCCTCTGTTTCGGCTGCTGATTACAACCGAAGTGGGTATCTGGACCTATATATTGTCAATAATGTGGACTGGGATATAAAAGACTTTTCACAATATGGCGAACGCCGGCTATTTCCGGCATTCTTCAAGGCACAAAAGTCTTTTCTTTTCAAAAATAATGGAGATGGTACATTCACCGATGTTACAGAGAAATCCGGCGCAACCAACGTAGGCGGCAAAGGATTGTCAGCTGTCTGGTTCGATTTTAACGGCGACAACTGGCCGGATCTTTACATTGCCAATGATTTAACGCGCAACAAACTCTATCTGAACCGCGGGGACGGCACCTTTACCGATATTGCGGCATCAGCCAGAGTTAACGAAGTAAAAAGCAGTATGGGAGTTGCGGCAGCAGACTTTGGAAACAGCGGAAATCCCGGGCTGATTATCTCAAACCTGGAGGGATCCTACCTTTCCCTCTTTCGCAACATGGGTGATCTTCGGTTTGATTACGCCACGCACTACTCCGGGTTGAACCCCAGCCGCCGGTCATCCGGATGGGGTTTGGAATTTGCGGATCTGGACCTGGATGGCAACCTTGACCTGGTTATGGCGGCAGGCCCGGTATGGGATACGGAACCGAAAGATGCCGAGAATCTCTTTTTTAAAAACAACGGAAGCGGCAATTTCGAGGATCAGACGCTAATGGCCGGAGAATTCCGGAATAGTGATGTATCTCGCGGTCTGGCGGTGATTGATATCCAGAACAATGGCCGCCCCGACCTGGTGATCAACAATATTGATGGCGGCACGCCACAGGTGCTTATGAACACCACAAATAACGGGAATAACTGGCTCAAACTCACCCTTGAAGGAACCGAATCCAACCGTGACGCGATTGGGGCGAAAGTAACGATCCGGCGAAAAGACGGCCGTGCCATCTATCGTGAAGTGAAAGCCGGTGGGTCGTACCAAAGTTCCGGTACGAAATCACTGTTCATAGGGCTTGAAAATTCAGCCGTTGAACAGCTTACTATTGATTGGCCCTCGGGACATAGCCAGGTGCTGACTGACATTCCCATCAACACCTCATTAGAAGTAGCAGAGCATCGAAAATCAGTTTCGGGATTGAATACACAAAGAAATATTGTGAATCCCTAAAACCCGCACTATTGCGCTCTCAGTCATCGAAAATTTAACAGATTCATTTTCTGTAATTGTTCACCACTTCCAATAAGAGAGTAGTCCGTATCTGTTTCGAAAAACAGACAGAATTAACTTATCTGAAAATAGATCATCAAACCTGCTAAAGCATAATACCCATCCTCTACCGGAACCTATGCTGTCAGATTAATCAAACCTTTCAAAATATACATAGCTGTTCGGGTATTTTTTAAGTTTTTAGAATGGTCAAAATTTTCTGTCGATTATGAACACCAACCTTCATTCAATAAATATCTTGATTGTTACCAGACTTTACCTTAGCTTTCATTCAACAATTTTATTGAATGATAAAAATCTTACTGATGAATACACGTGAATTCAAATCCACCCTTTATAAACAGCTTGCAAAAGTGACAAAAGCGCTGAGCAACCCTCACCGGCTCGAGATTTTAGATCTGCTTGCTCAGGGTTCGTTTTCTGTAGAGTATATCGCAGAGCATGCGAACATGTCTGTGGCTAATGCCTCGCAGCATTTACAGGTGCTGAAAAAATCGGGACTCGTGGATACAGTCAGAGATGGGAAATACATTTACTATGAACTCTTCGATGGGCGGGTACTAGAAACCTGGAGATCTCTGCGTCAATTAGGGTTTTCCCGGAATCATGAAATCAGAGAATTGCTTGAGGATTACCGGAAGCGAAAAGATCAGCTGAATCTGATCAGTAGTGATGATTTATTGCAAAAACTGAAGAACAATGAGGTGTACCTGATTGATGTGCGCCCTGAAGAAGAATACAACCTGGGACATATCAAACAAGCCGGTTCACTTCCACATAAGCAACTAAGGGAGAGAATGCAGGAACTGCCAACCGACCGGGAAATTGTAGCCTACTGCCGTGGTCCTCTGTGCTTAATGGCTGATGAAGCGGTATCTATGATGAAAAAAGAGGGCTTTAATGCCTACAGGCTTGAAAACGGATTTGCCGACTGGTTAGCTGAAAAAAAACCTGTAGAAACAATGGTAAAATAACACATTAACTGAAAAAGGAGAATACGATGAAACCAACAATATTAGTTTTAGGCGGCGGAATTGGCGGCGTACATGCAGCAAAGGAACTGAGCCGTGAGATCGGAAATGAAGACGGGATAAATCTTGCCAGAATTTTAGTCTTTGAACGAAAGAAAAAAAGTTTATACGCACCCTCCCTCACGTGGCTGATGGTGGGAAAACGTCAGCCTGAAGAGATCTACAGGGAACTGAGTAAAATCGAAATCAATGGCATTGAAGTTATTGAAGGAGAAATTGAACA
>CAZXYQ010000057.1:0-16802 GCA_964644975.1 uncultured Rhodohalobacter sp. | reverse complement strand
TTCTGGATGATGGCCGCCTGACCGACAACAAAGGGGTGACGGTTGATTTTACGAACACAATTGTCATTATGACCAGTAACATTGGATCGCATCTCATTTCAGAAGAGATTGAAAAGTCTGGCGGTGAGATGGATGAGGCAACCTATATGGAGCTTCAGGACAAGCTGCTCGAACGGCTGAGAAAAGCAATTCGTCCAGAATTTTTAAACCGGATTGACGACATCGTGGTGTTTCATCCCCTGGATAGAATTCACATTCGTGAAATTGTGGATATTCAGCTTAAACGAATCCACAAAATGCTGGACAGGAACAAAGTGACTCTGAACGTGCCCGATAACGTAAAAGATTGGCTTGCCGTCCGCGGCTACGATCCAGTATATGGTGCCCGGCCACTTAAACGGGTAATTCAGGCGCAGATTGTAAATCAGCTCGCAAAACAGCTGATTGAACGTGAAGATGACAGCGAAGCGATCACCTATGAAACGACGGTCGGCAAAGATGGCAACAAACTCGAGTTTGCGGAAGTATTTGATGATGTGGAGGCGTGGTCGGGTTGAGACGGGGTAACGGTGGAAGGTTGGGAATCATCTAAAGTTATGGCGTACTACGACACGGCACCTTCCATTTGTGGTCTTTGGCTGTGGATTTTGCCATTGACTGATTGGTTTACGTGTGCTGAGGCAGGAGATCGCGGTTTGGGGTCCGCGATGAGAGCCTTTCTATATGAAGCGTCTGCTTTGGTAGCAAATGTCTGAGTTAAATACAGATGTGATTCAGCTCTGATCGAGAATCTTCTAAGATTGAGATAGGAATGTTATCATAGAAAATACTTTCACTTCAATTAAATGCACATACTTCAAAAAGTGACCCGCCCAATAAAAAAACTGTGGTGGAGATATCGATACTAAAGGCCTAAGCAAATTCAACGTTTTCTTGAATTGATGAACTGATTTCAATAAACGATATAACGCATAATATTATGAGAAAACTGAAGCCATATATTTGACCCTTGTTTATTTTCAAAGTTATAGCTATAGTGAAAGAAGTGTAGTGTTGCAAAATGTTGTATAAACAATTTCTAGAATTATCGTTTCTGTTAATTTAGAATCAAGCTTTATTTTCATTTCTTTTAATAACCGTGTCTCACCATGGAGTTCTCAACTATGTTTTTACAGCCGGATGATTCTCTTGATTCAGATCAATGGAGTGATGAAGATTTATGGAAGAGTTTTTTGAATGGCCGTCAAGAAGATTTGGGAGAGGTTTTTTTACGCTATTATACACGTCTCTACAATTACGGAATGAAATTGATGCATAATGAAGATATGGTGAAAGATGGGATCCAGGAGTTATTTTTAAAACTCTGGAATAACCGAGAAAGTGTTGATCATGCACAATGTGTGGAATTTTACCTGCTATTTTCGCTTAGAAGAATTTTGTTTGAGCAAAAAAAGAGACAAAAGGCTATTCAACGGCGTGATCAAAAATATATGAACATGAATTCTGATTCTCTGAAAACCATAGAAGAGAACATTGTTGCAGCAGAACTTGAAAGCGAAAGGTATAATCACTACAAAAAGGCGATGAAATTGCTTACCGGCCGCCAAAAAGAGGTGCTTTATCTGCGACTCCAACATGGATTGACCAACTATGAAATTGCCATGCTTTTAAATCTTTCTGATCAAAGCATAAAAAATTACATGTACGAAGCCATAAAACTGTTAAAAGAATCTACTTATGGTCAGAAATTGAGAGAGGAGTTTAGTAAAATTGACAGGTAACTCTAACGTCATCAATTCCCGAAATTCCACGTAGATCTATATTGCTAAAAATTATACAACATCAGGATCATTCTTTGGAGTTAGACTGTCTCAAATTTTGGCCGTCCTAAATACCGACAGCCCCAAAAGCCTGAATGCAAGAAGTTAAATTCCTATTCTTCTTTTTTAATATATCACTTAATAATTTCTAGAGATCTAAAAAAAAAATTCAGGTACTATTGTTTCTTGCCTCTGTCTATAAGTGTGTGTTTAAGGTTTAAAAGAACCAAAGCCGCATTATGGAATACAATAACCTGGAAGATTTACTTTCTGATGACTCCTTTCTTCGTTTTGTAAGGAAAAAAGAATCTGTGTCTGAACAAATGCACTGGGAAAACTGGCTTAAAGAAAGTTCGTCTCATCAGATTTTACACGATCAGGCAATGCAACTCATTCGTTTCACTTCCAACAATGGCCGTAATGTTCCAGATCCAATTATTGAAATTAACAAGTTAGAAAAACTGATAAAGCCAGGAAATACACGTAAGGTTAGAGACACCATCAAACCGTTCGGTAAACCCAAACGTCGTGAAGTAAATTATTGGTGGGTCGCCGCCGCAGTGGCGATGATTGTTTTAACTCTGTTCACAGTACTCGATAGTTTAGAAGTGATTGAGGATGAGGTTACAGAAATTGCAACCGTTTACACATCTTCAGAATATTTAACCAGTTTTGGGGAAAAAGCTACACTCCAGCTCTCAGATGGTTCCAGGATTATTCTGAATGCCAATTCTCATCTTAAGTATGCTTTTACAGGTTCAGCTAAGGGCACACGCGATATTGATATTTACCTGCAGGGTGAAGCGTGGTTTGAAATACAACCTGTAAATACTGATGGTAAATATGACCGAAAAATACGAATACACACATTTGATGGGGTGATTGACGTACTTGGTACTATATTAAACGTACGAACATCAAAGAGCGGCACAAGAACAGTGCTTGAAAAAGGTATTATCAAAATTGAAAGTTATGAGAAGAATGGAGTTGCCGAATCGAACAGCATGATCATAGAGCCTGGCCATATGGCACAGTACATATCAGGAATTGAAAAAATCGAATTAAAAAAAGTTAACCCAGATATCTATACGTCATGGATTCGGGATGTATGGGTTTTTGATCAAACCCCACTCATGGACGTTGCTGCAAGAATTGAAAATGTATTTGGAGTTAAAGTTATTTTTCCGAATAAGAATATTCAGGAAAAAACAATCTCAGGAAGTATCAGCAGCAAAAACCTTCAGCTAATAATGGAAGGAATTTCTGAGGCTGTGGATGTTTCCGTCGCCCATCTGAATGACAAATTAATTATTGGAGGATAAATAGAAATAGATAATGAGGTTAACTTCTTATATCTTCTCAGAAAAGCGCTTTCACACAAAACACGTAACCTAAACATGATACATATGGAGCGAATGCAACGATTGATATGCCTTTTATTGGCAGGATTGTTTATGCAATTTACGGGTGCCCTGGAATTAAAAGCCCAGGCTAACGAGAGCTCATTGGCATCGGTATATTCATTCATGAATATTAAGGCCGATTCTGAAGTGAGTCAGATTCCTATCATACATCTGTTAGATGATCTTGAAAAGAAATTTAATGTAACATTTCTATATCACGGTCGGGTAATGGAGGATAAATTCGTAGACCCCAGTGAAATATCTCTGAATGAAATTACAGGGGATGAGCTGGTTGGGCTATTTAAGACGCTTAATCT
The DNA here is from genome assembly GCA_964644975.1 of uncultured Rhodohalobacter sp. Taxonomy (GTDB): domain Bacteria; phylum Bacteroidota; class Rhodothermia; order Balneolales; family Balneolaceae; genus SW132. The sequence goes on along the minus strand of CAZXYQ010000057.1, from coordinate 13,262 downwards.
TAATTATACACAACTTGATGAACAGACTGTTGTCATTTCAGAAAAAGAAGTTGCACCTGTAGTGGAGGAACAGGAGACTATCAGTGGTGTGGTGATAGATGCAGCAACAGGCGAAAGCATTCCTGGTGTAAACGTCGTAGTTGAAGGTACAAACTTAGGTACAAACACCGGCCCTGACGGCACGTATCAACTTACCGTTCCTTCTTTGGATGCGAACCTTGTGTTTACATTTGTGGGTTTTCAAAGACTCGTTGTAGCCATAGATGGAAGAACAGAAATTGATGTTCAACTCCAAATGTCTGTTTTTTCAGCCGATGAATTGGTTGTTGTAGGCTACGGTGTTCAGGCACGAGAAACCCTCTCAGGTTCTGTGAGCAGTATACAAGGACAGCGGCTTGAGCAGATTCCTGTAACTAATCTTGCAAATACCCTTAGCGGTAACCTGCCGGGGATTGTAACCGTGAACCAGAGTGGGGAACCCGGTAATGATGGTGCACTCATTCGGATTCGTGGAGAAAGTACACTCAACAATAACCAGCCATTGATAGTGATTGACGGGGTCCCCGATCGTTCCGGTGGATTGGACAGAGTCAATCCCCGGGATATTGAAAGTGTTACTATTCTGAAAGATGCTTCTGCAGCTATATATGGCTCCAGAGCTGCAAACGGAGTAATTCTGATAACAACAAAGCGCGGACGTGAAGGAGCACCTCAGGTTACAATCGATGTAAATCAGGGCTTTAATCAGCCTACCCGGATTCCTGATATGGCAGATGCGGCTACATATATGCAAATGCTTAACGAAGTTGACAACTACCGAGGACAGGGAGACCGTTTTACACAGGCTGAAATTGATTGCCACAGTTTGCAACAAGATGCGTGGGCGTGCCCCGATACGGATTGGTTTAATGAAGCACTTAAACCTATTTCACAGCAATCCCGAGTGGATATGTCTGTATCAGGAGGAAGTGAATCCATGAGATATTTCATTTCATTCAGCGGTTTAACTGAAGATGGATTTTACCGAAATAGTTCAACACGTTATAATGAATACGGCTTTAGAAGTAACCTTGACGGTCGGCTTTCTGATAACATAACTTTGTCTTTAGATGTTTTAGGACGTTATGAAGACCGGAATTACCCAACGGCAAGCGCGGAACAAACATTCAGGATGCTGATGCGAGGCAAACCGAATGAGCCCGGTTTTTGGCCAAATGGTTTACCGGCACCGGATATTGAAAACGGTGTGAATCCGGTGGTAACAGGTACAGACGCAACCGGCTACGACAAAGATGAAAGGTACTATTTCCAAAGTAATGCCAGGCTCAATATAGAAGTACCTCAGGTAGAAGGGCTCTCTTTTACTGGTACTGCCGTGTTTGACCAGGATTTCAGAGAAAGGAAGCAATGGCAATCGCCCTGGACTTTGTATGACTTTACAGGTTTTGATAATAGCGGTGAGCCTACCTTTAATGAAAGCCTTGTACCGAACAATGATGCCAACCTTCAGCAGTGGTCAGACCAGGGAAGAAATATACTTCTGAATCTGGTGGGTAATTATCGCATGGAGTTTGAAAGTCACACAGTAGGCCTGTTACTTGGTACTGAAAGTCAGCGAATTACAAATTCAGGATTTAATGCATTTAGAAGATTCTTTGTTTCCACAGAAATTGACGAGCTTTCTTTCGGTGGTGAAGATCAGCAGAGTATTGCTGGGGGAAGTTCGTCTTTGGATGACAGACCTGATCATGCAACCAGACTAAACTTTTTTAGCCGTGTGAATTACAACTTTCAAAGCAAATATATGGTGGAGTTGATAGCACGATATGATGGTTCCTATATCTTTCCCGAAGATAACCGATTTGCATTCTTCCCTTCTGTTTCTGCAGCGTGGCGATTAACTCAGGAAAATTGGTTCAGAAACGCTACCGGTTTTTTTGATGAACTGAAACTGCGAGCTTCTTACGGCCAAACAGGAAATGACCGTATTGAACCTTTCCAGTTTATGAACACCTTCCGTAATGGTGGTGGATATATCTTCAACAATACTCCCGGCCAGAGCATCTTTCCAGGAGAAACACCCAACAGAAATGTAAGTTGGGAAGTAGCTACACAATTTGATGTCGGTATCGAAGCTTCCATGTATAATGATCAGCTTGCATTTGAAATTGATTATTTCACAGAAAACCGTAGTGATATTCTTTGGTGGCGAAATGCTTCCGTGCCACAATCAGCCGGTCTCAGTCTTCCGCGGGAAAATATTGGCGAAGTGGATGCCTGGGGTTTCGACGGAAGTGTATCATGGCGATCACAAATCAGTAACAATTTCATGTTGGGCATTTCACTGAATGGTGGGTATGCTACCAACAAGATTGTAAACTGGGATGAACCGCCTGGTGCACCGGAGTGGCAGCGCTCTACTGGCAGACCAATGAACACTGGCCTCTATTACAGGGTAATCGGCGTGTTCCGTGATCAGGAACATGTGGACAGTATGCCAAGCTGGTCAGGTGCCCGTCCGGGAGATCTGATCTTTGAGGATGTAAACGGAGACGGCGTAATTGATGCTGATGACATGGTAAGAGTTGACCGGACCGGGCTTCCTAAATGGAATGGGGGCTTAAATATTTCCGGTCAGTACAGAAACTTTGATTTCCTGGTCTTCTTACAGGGAGCCGCAGGTGCATCTCAGTATATCTCCACACAATCGGGTGATTTTGGTAACTACTTTAATGATTTTGCCAAAGACCGATGGACTCCGGATAATACGAATGCTTCTCAGCCAAGAGCTTACCAGAGAACTGAAGAGTATTGGATGTCGAATGCAAACACTCACTTTTACTTTAACACTGATTACGTAAGGTTAAAGAATTTGGAAGTAGGCTATAATCTGTCCGCTGGTTTGCTGGACCCTATTGGAATCAGCAGAATGAGAGTCTATGCAAATGGGTTTAACCTTCTAACGTTCAGCGACTTCTGGATGGACCCCGAAGCTAGAAATGCGTCCGGATCTTTTTATCCGCAAAAACGAATCTTTAATTTCGGATTATCCATGGCATTTTAATGAAAAAGTTCATGCAAAATCTCAATAATTTTAATCATATGTACATATGAAAATTATAACCAACAAATTAGTACTGATCATCCTAGCTGGGATATTTGCTTTCTCAGCTTGCGATACGGAACTGTTAAACGTAAGCCCTACAAGTCAGCTTACGGATGAAACAGTGTGGAATGATGAAGCATTGATAGATCTCTATCTGGCTGACATTTACCGAAGAATGCACCATGGTCTTGATGAAGTGATGCTTGAGTCATTGACCGATAATTCCCATTTCATTCATGGATATGGTGTGCCCGATATTCTGCAGGGAAATGCCAGCGCAAGTAATATCGGCGCTTTTAGCCGTGGTGACCTTCAGCATTTCCGATGGGGGCATCTCTATACTGCAATCCGGCAGACCAATATCATGCTGGATAATATGGAAGATGCACAGGTACCGGAAAATGTGCGAAACAACATTAAAGGTGAAGCTCATTTTCTGCGTGCTTACTTCTATCATAATCTGATTCGGGCTTACGGGGGTGTACCACTCGTTACCCGGGTTTACGAATTGGATGATGATTTTGAAATAGCCCGAAGTACGTTCGAAGAAAGCGTAAACTTTGTTGTGCAAGAAGCTGAAAGAGCTGCTGAACTTCTCCCGGTAGTGCCGAGAGATTTAGGAAGAACGACCCAAGGTGCCGCACTGGCGCTTAAATCAAGAATTCTTACCTTTGCTGCAAGTGATCTTTTCGTAAATCCTGAAAATGAGTTAACTGGATATACATCCGGAAGCCAGCAGGCAAGGTATCAGGCTGCTGCCGATGCTGCAAAAGATGTGATCGATATGGGTGAATATGAACTGTTCAACCGGCATGACAATCCTGCTCTAAATTACGAGCAGATTTTCATCGTCAATGAAGATCATGAGGAAAACATCTTTGCGCGTTACTTTGTAGGATCACGGGACTGGAACGACCGATGGCTCCCTCACCAGTTTAACGGACCAAACGGTTACCGGGGATGGGGAGGAAATAACCCGGTACAGGCTTTCGTTGACGCATTTGAGGTGGCGGATGGAACCGAATTCGATTGGAACAACCCAGCACATGCAAGTGCGCCTTATGAAAATCGTGACCCACGGTTTTATGCATCCATTCTGTATGATGGTGCTCCGTGGGTAGATCCTCCTTCATTCAGGGAACCTTATGATGCATTCGGACATATTCAAACCTTCCAGGAAGTAGTAACACCAAATGGAACTTTCTCTGGTGTTGATACCCGAAACGGTCCTATTGAGGATTGGAATGGAGGCTACTCGAGATATTACCTGAGGAAGTTTATCGACCCAACGTTGCCTCCACAGGATCGGCAGGAAACTCCCTATCCATTTTTCAGATATGCAGAAATTATCCTCAACTATGTGGAAGCAAACATTGGATTGGATAATGAAGAAGAAGCACGAACCTATCTGAATATGATTCGCGATAGAGCAGGTATGCCGGATGTTATCGATAGCGGCAATGAGTTGGTTCGGCGCTATCAAAACGAACGCAGGGTTGAACTATTTGGCGAGGAGCATCGATATTTTGATGTCAGGCGCTGGATGATTGCTCCTGACGTGATGAATCAGGATGCACAGGGAATCAGGATTACTGCAGAAGCAACGGATCGCAGAGACAGAAGCACATATAGTAATTTTACATATGAGTCTATGACCATTCCATCTGCCAGATCCTGGAATAATAGCCATTACTTCTCACCCATACCATTTGATGAGATGAACAGGAACAGCCTGTTAGTTCAAAATCCCGGATATTAATTGATTCCGGTTTAGCCGTAATTACTCTATATCTAGAGAAGACAAACCAATTAATCTGCTATCTTTGAAAAAAGGTAGCAGATTATTTATTTCAGTCAGAAATGTGAAAATGTAGAATGGACGACATAATAGTTGAATTGGTTTATTATTCACTGAAAACCCATTGTAAACGGTGTTATTAACAGACGTACGAATTCTATTTTCTCTTTTTTTGTGCTTCTATCTAATTGCAGGATGCCAGCCCGGCGGCGAACTGAACTGGCAAAAAGAAGATGGCTACAGGTGGACAGAACTGCATACAGGATTTTGGGGCGAAACCGGTTTTCGAAAACTTACCGCATCCAAAACAAACATTCAGTTCAGCAATAATGTAAGGCAGGAATTAAAAGAGAGTAACAGAAATTATCTGAATGGATCCGGAGTTACCGTTGCCGATATCAATGGCAATGGCTTGATTGATATCTACTTTGCAAGCCTGGACGGCCCGAATAAGCTATACCAAAATCTTGGTAATTTTCGCTTTAAAGAGATCACAAATGAGGCAGGTGTCGCACATCATGAATACAGTTCCACCGGGGTGGTTTTTGCTGATATCAACGGAAATGGATTCCCTGATTTGCTGACCACTTCGTTGAGTGAAGGAAATTCTATCTATATTAACGATGGGCTTGGGCGATTTACACTGAAAGATGACACCGGCCTTGGCGAAAGCCGCGGGTCAAAAAGTATGGCACTGGCAGATATTACGGGTAACGGATTACCTGATCTATACATCGTAAATTATAACATCATCACGGCGCGGGATATCTACGGGCCAGATGAGCTGGCACCGGAAAATATGATTCAGGAGTCAAATGGCGAAATAACCATCCGCAAACCTTTCGATCAATATTATGTGATCACCGACACGGATGGTGGTCCGTTCCTTAACGAAATTGGCACTTCTGATGAGCTCTATATTAATATGGGAGATGGCAAGTTTGAAGAAGCGGATATTTCAAAATATTTTTTCAATGAAGCCGGCATTGCTTTAAAGAAGCTGCCCAAAGACTGGGGGTTGACCGCAACGTTTCGTGATGTAACCGGCAACGGTTTACCTGATTTGTATGTAGCCAACGATTTCTGGACACCCGATCGATTTTGGATTAATCAGGGAGACGGTACATTTAAACTGCTTGGGAGGGAAGGCATCCGGAATTTTAGTTATTCATCTATGGGCGTTGATTTTTCGGATATCAATAGAAACGGGCTAACCGATATTGTTGTCACAGAAATGCTGAGCCGGGAACATGAAAAGAGGATGAGACAATTCTCACAAATTATGACAGGTTATGAAGGACGGAATATGTATAACCGCAATTCAGTTTATCTAAACCGTGGCGATACAACTTTTGCCCAAATTGCTTATTACACAGGGCTCGAAGCCTCTGAATGGTCATGGGCAACTTCTTTTATAGATATTAACCTGGACGGCTATGAAGATCTAATTATTACCAATGGTTTTTCCAACGATTACCAGGATATGGACACTCAAATTGCAATGTTTGAGTACGATTCAGGACTAACTCCGGGTACCGGAGATGTGATGGATTATCCGCTTCTGAAAACTCAGAATAAAATATTTAGGAATAACGGTGACTTAACCTTTTCAGAGGTGAGCGATGAATGGGGGTTTAATTCAAAGGATATTTCGCATGGAATGGCATTGGCAGACTTGAACAATAACGGGCTGCTGGATGTCATCATCAATCACATGGATGAGACAGCTTCTGTTTTTGAAAACAGAAGCATTGCACCCCGTATTGCGGTCAGGCTGAAGGGAAATACTCCAAATACGGAAGGAATAGGAGCAAAAATTGTACTTGAAGGTGGCCCAGTGCTGCAAAGTAAAGAGATTTTTTTAGGTGGCAACTATCTATCGGGTTCACAAAAACAGGTGACGTTTGCAGCAGATAAAGAGAACGAGAATCACACGATCACCGTGAAGTGGCCGGGTGGCGGGGTTAGTGTGATTGAAAACGTGCGAGCAAATCGTCTGTATGAAATTGATCAATCATCCGCATTGATTGGTGATAATTCAGAATCAAAAACAGCCGAAAAAAAACATCCACCGCAGTTATTTGAAGATATTTCCGATCGCCTCAATCATCGCCATCATGAAAACGAATATGATGACTTTCGGTTCGGCCCGTTGCTTCCGTTAAAACTGAGCCGTTTAGGGCCTGGAGTGGCATGGCTTGATATTACGGGTGACGGGAACGAAGAACTGTTCATTACATCCGGGAAAGATGGTGAAACGGCCATTTTTTCTAATTCCGGGATTGCATCATTCTCATCCGTGATGTTGGATCTGATCACTTTTCAGGCGCCGGGTGATCAAACCGCTGTCATCGGATGGCTTGAGGGTGATATTGCAAAAATTGTGATTGGAAGTGCCAACTATGAACAGGGTAATCCCGGGGTTTCATCTGCCTATGTTTATTCAATCGAAAATCAGGAGGTTGTCGGGATTCAAGAAATTCCGGGCATTTTATCAACCACGGGACCCATAGCAGCCGCTGATTATACCGGCAACGGGTATCCGGATCTGTTTATTGGAGGGAGGCACAAACCGGGCCAGTTTCCCGTTTCTGCAGATTCAAGATTGTACATGAATATGGATGGCAGGTTTGTATTGGATGAGCAGAATTCAGCATTGCTTAGTGAAGCCGGCCTCGTAACCGATGCAATCTTTTCAGACATTACCGGAAATGGTGACCAAAATCTTTTACTGAGTACTGAGTGGGGCACTCTGAAACTGTTTGAACTCAGAAATACACGTTTTGTGGAAATTTCGCGAGAACAGGGTTTGTCCGCGTACAGTGGATGGTGGAATAGTGTTTCAGTTGGAGATTTTACTAACAACGGATTGCCGGACATTATTGCGATGAATATGGGTCAGAACAGCCCTTATCAAATCAAAAATGAACATCCCCTTCGCATGTATTATGATGATTTTAACTGGGATGGACGGCTTAATATTTTTGAGACATATTACAACGAAAGTCTGGGAGGGTATGTACCCATGCGCAAACTGCACGATTTTGCGTCTGTGCCAACCATTCTCCAGAATGTTTCTACTCACCGGGATTTTGCTGTTTCAACCATGGAGCAAATCACTGGCCAAAATTCTGGTAATATACCTTTTAAAGAAATAAACACTTTGGAGCACATGATTTTCATTAATACAGGGGATGGATTTAAAGCAAGACCACTACCGGCTGAAGCCCAGTTTAGCCCAGGATTCTCGGCGCTTGTGGCCGATTTTGATAATGATGGAAATGAAGACCTGTTTATAGCACAGAACTTCTTTGCATTGCCAAAACAGATCCCGGTTCAGGATGCCGGTCGTGGGTTAATTATGATGGGTGATGGAGAGGGAAATTTTAAACCATTAACGGAATCAGTAAGCGGGATTAACATACCCGGAGAACAACGGGGCGCTGCTTTGGCAGATATCAATCAAAACGGTAAAGTTGATCTGGTGGTTACCCAAAACAGTGATCGAACAAGACTCTACCAAAACAGAATAGATAAACAGGGTATTCGGGTTACGCTCATCGGACCGGCGGGTAATCGGAGTGCTGTCGGTTCAAATATACGGATTCGGTATCAAGACGGATCATACGGACCGCGAAGAATGGTTCAAACCGCATCCGGTTATTGGTCTCAAAACAGTTTTACGCAGGTGTTGGGATATCGGTCTGAACCGGCTCAGATTGAAATAAAATGGTTTGATGGAACTGAAAAGAGCGTTCTATTTGAAAGTGAAAATCTGAATTATGTAGTTTCTTATTAAAAAAGATTGGATAAAAAATGAACTACTCCGAGTCAGAGCCATCGAGGTATCAACGTGAAGCTAATAATTTTTGGTCAACTATGAGTTTTTACCGGAGTGTCTCCTTTTTGTCTTTGGCATCCCTTATACGTTTAAAATAAGTCTTTTCAATATACGGGGAAATCATCAACTTGACGAAAGAAGGAGGAACATCCCTTGGTAGTTCATACCATCCCGTAGTTTCTTCTTTGTCAAGTTGAGTTCGTGGTATAACCTGGCACCCGATGCCGTGTAACAGATAAGGATGAACGATGCTTGATTTCTTTTTTTGAGTACAAACAATAAACGAACTTAACAGCTAACTCTATGGAAAAAATTGGAATGTTGGGCATGGATATCAGTAAAGGCTCCTGCGATTTTCTACTGCTTGATTCTAACAAAGAAATCCTTGAAGAAGGGTTTGCCCTTGATGATTGCAAACAAGGACGAAAAACCTTGTCTGCATTAATTGAACACTGGTTTTCTGACGGACTCACCCACCTGTATTGCGGGGTGGAAAGCACCGGCGGCTACGAAAACAACTGGTTTAGTCTTCTTTGTTCTCTGTCAGCCAGGTATGCGGCCAAAGGCAAGACCCTTAAGGTAGCACGCGTCAACCCAAAGGCCATTAAAGCCACCGGCCAGGCTGCACTGCTGCGCACTCAAACCGACCAAACCAGTGCCTTCTTGATTGCCAGCTATTTGGGGAACTGGCCGAAAAAAATCACCTACAGCCCTCAGAACGAAAGCTCAACGGATGATCAGTGGATGGTGGCTCGCCAACAGGTTGGATTTATCACTATGCTGCACAAGCAAAAGACGCAGCTGTCCAATCAGCTTGAGAAACTCATGTATCAGCACACCGGGGAGCTACTGGTGTATTGCCGCAACGGGATTCCCGGGTGGATGCTTCGCCTGCTCAAACGCTATCCCAGCCGGGAGCAAATGCGTCGGGCAGGTCGTCATAAGCTTTCCTCGATTAAAGGAATCAGCGCCGACAAAGCGGCCAGTATCCTGGCCAGGCTTGACGGTGATCAGCCAGTCTCATCGCCGATGAGCTGCCATACCATACAGGCAACGGCCGGCCAAATCCTGCACCTTCAGGCGCAGATCCAGACCGAAGACACCTTCCTGATCAGCCAGTATGCAGACCATCCGGATGCTAAACTGGTAGAGAGCATCAAAGGCGTGGGAATCGCCAGCGCGGTTCGATTAGTGGTTCAAATTGAAGATGTGACCCGCTTTGCAGACGCAAAGAAACTGTGCGCCTATTTTGGGGTGCACCCGACCTGGAAGGAAAGCGGAGACGGCCGGTGGAAAACCCACATGAGTAAGCAGGGGCGTTCGTCAGTGCGGGCAACATTATATATATGTGGTTTTCCGGCGATCCGGTGTAATGAGGAGTTTAAAGCCCTCTACCATAACTTTCGCAAAAAGGGCATGAACCACTATCAGGCCATGGGAGTTGTTATGCATAAACTACTTCGAACTGTGTATGGAATACTCAAACATCAAACGCCGTATGATCCGGCAATTGATCGTCAAAATCAGGAAAATGCTGAAAAAGTTCGGGAAGAGATTAAGCAGAAAACCAAACAGGCCAGCCGCAAAAAACAATCCAGCAGACATCGATTTATGAAGTCCGACTCGGACGGGATTAATCAGCCTCCTATTAGCCGGAGAGCCTGGAAAAAAGAAAGCAGGAAGCCTCCCAGTCTTCTGATGAAGAAGAATGTGCGGGATCACCCCCTGCCCGAAACAAGATAAAATAAATTCAATTAAAACTTGAAAATTAACGGTATAACTTTGGGGGAGGGTGCTTTTTTCTTTTCTGATCTTGGAGTCGGGGAATTTAACCACTTATAAATCAAAGAAGTCAGTTTTTAGAAATCAAAGTGAATGGAGAATAAGTTAGTGCTTAAGAAAAACACCGTTGTAAAAAGTATTTTTTTATTAGCAATTATGATTTTAGTGATTGCTGGATACTCACTCTTTCGTGGCGATATCGGAATGTTTTCTGCATTCTCAGAGTCTGCCCCGGTTTTTTTCTTTGAAGATATTACGTCATCAAGCGGTCTTGATGCACATTTACACCCCCCTGTTTACAATGAAAATCCATCATACCTTGAGATTATGGGAGGTGGTGTAGCTGTAGGAGATATTGTTGGTGATGGCTTTGATGACATTTTTTTTGCTACTATGCCCTCTTTTAATCCGGATGCATCACGTGAATACAGATCGGCACTCTACCGTAATATGGGAAATGGAACCTTTGAAGATATAACAGCGGAGGTTGGCCTTGATAACATTCGGGGTTATCCAATGGGCGCCCTGTTTTTCGATTTTAACAATAATGGCCGCCAGGATCTTTATGTTGCAGCTTATGATGGCGGGCAACTGTTTGAAAACAGGGGGGGCTATTTTGTGGATGTTACTGAAGCGGCAGGCCTCAGCCTCGAAGGTATCTGTGGTGAAATACCCTGTATGGCAGCAGCTCCTTCAGCAACCGATTATAACAAAAGCGGATACCTGGATTTATTGGTTGTAAACAATGTAAGCTGGGATATCAAGAATGAATTTGGTTATGGCCTTCCAGCATTACTGCCATTTAACTATAAGGCACAGTCTGTGATTTTGTTCAGAAATAACGGAGACGGAACCTTTTCAAATGTATCAGAAGAAAGTGGTGTAACTAATCTTGATAAACTTGGCCATGGAAATGATGGGAAGGGATTGTCGGCAGTATGGACAGATGTAAATAATAATGGCTGGTCGGATGTGTATATCGCCAACGATACTACTCCAAGCCGGTTATACGTAAATAATCAGGATGGCACATTCAGGGATATATCGATTGCTGCAAATCTTGCTGAATTCAAAAGCAGTATGGGAATTGAAACTGCCGATTTCAATAATAACGGTCTTTTAGATCTTATAACGACAAACCTGGAAGGCGAAATGGTATCGTTGTTTCGAAATTATGGCCACTTCCGTTATGACCATGTTACTACATCAACCGGACTAATACCGAGTGGCTGGGGGTCCGGATGGGGAATACTTTTTGCGGATCTCGACTTTGACGGCCATCAAGACCTGGTAATCGCAAATGGAGCCTTACTTGAAGCCATTCATAAAGAGAAAGAGAATGAAAACATTTTTTTCCGGAATGATGGAAACGGAAGGTTCAGTAATGTAAGCGATGAAGTTGTGCAATTTTCCAACAATGAATTTTCCCGTGGAATGGCACTGATTGATATAAAAAATGATGGGAAACTTGACATTGTTATTTCTAATATCAATGGTTCAAAACCTCAGTTACTAATCAATAAGACAGAAAACGGCAATAACAGAATCAGGCTTGATCTGGAGGGTATGATATCAAACAGAGATGCGGTTGGTGCCAGGGTTTATGTAGAAAGAGAGGATGGATTGATTATGAATCAGATAGTGAAAGCCGGGAATTCGTATCAGAGTACAAGCAGTAAATCTCTTTTTTTCGGGCTTGGAAAAGCAGGCATCAGCGAATTACGGATACAGTGGCCATCCGGCCGAACGGATATATTTTCAGATGTACCGGCTAACCGGATTCTGCACATCATAGAAGCAGCAGATGACGATGAAAAATCAACTTTAGATATACAGAAATTTAATGAGATGTAAAACGATAACTTGAACGAGTAGAGCAACATATAAGGACTAAAAATTGTATTGATATATCTTATTTGAATTGCTCGTATTCCCGATCTTTATTTTAAATGTGTTTATTGATAAAATCTATAAATTTGTTGGAGGAGGATCTGCCAAAGAAGTCATGGACGACAGCAAAATTGCAACAATACTCGGCCAGCGAGAAATTCACGTAAACGGCACCAAGAAGGCCGAATATCACAAGTATTTAGAGTAATTATATTTTGTTAATTGGGTATTTTTATCTTAATTATATAGGATAAAAAAACCTCCACAAACATCTACATGAATTAGAAATGCAGAAATTAATAAGCATTTTGGAGTTTCAGGATATCAACAAAAAATATGTTCTCGTATCGACAATTATCGTTGCTCTAACACTATTTTTGGTTGGATTCTATCCGTTACAAATCAATGATTTTAACTTTTCCGACTACACAGTCATGGTTCCGGGCTCTGAAGTTGAGCTGGATATGGTAGCGGTTCCTGGCGGAACATTTTCCATGGGAAGTCTATCTGACGAACCCGGACGATCCGAAAACGAAGGGCCACAGAAAGAGGTAAAAGTAGATTCATTCTGGATGGGGAAACATGAGATCAGCTGGAGCCAATATGACCTGTTCGCCAATGAGGTGATCAGCCGGCTTGAAGAAGAACTTGGAGCCGGTCCGGTCCGGGATATCGTAATCGGAGCAGATGCACTCTCCACTCCAACACCCCCATACGTAGATATGACGTTTGGGATGGGCAGAGACGGATATCCAGCAATCAGTATGACCCATTACGCGGCTGTGATGTATGCGAAGTGGCTGACGGCCAAAACCGGAGATTTTTACAGGCTGCCAACCGAAGCG
>CAZXYQ010000056.1:0-16881 GCA_964644975.1 uncultured Rhodohalobacter sp. | reverse complement strand
GGTTCAGCCGCTCGATGTTGGTCCACTTGGGACAGTCGCGCAGTTTCGGCTCATCGAACCCGGAACCGCCGCCGCTATCTCCTCCAAAGAGGCTCGCCTGGTTTAATCTCTTCTCTTCCTGCTTTCTTGATGCGTAGCTGATCACATCCTCAACACTGGCAAAAAGCTGGGCTCGATTTTCGTGCAAAGTATCAAACGCGCCGGCCTGTACAAGACTCTCAATTGTGCGCCGGTTACACACCCGCGTGTCGATTCGCGATGCAAAATCGAAGATGCTGCGAAACTCTCCCTCCTTTTTTCGCTCTTCGGCAATCTGCTCGATGGCGTTCGAGCCCACGCCTTTAATGGCCGACATGCCGTATTGCACGCGCCCGTCGCGTACCGCAAACTTCCCTTCCGCCGTGTTAATATTGGGTGGATCCACTGAAATCTCCAGCCGCTGGCACTCCTCAATAAAGAACGACACTTTTTTGATGTCGTTCATATTGTGGGTCAACACCGCCGCCATATACTCGGCCGTGTAGTTCGCCTTAAAGTACATCGTGTGATACGCCACTACCGAATACGCCGCGGAGTGCGATTTGTTAAATCCGTAGCCGGCAAACAACGCCATCTTGTCAAACACATCCTTGGCCACCGCTTTGGTGTAGCCCAGATCCTGCGCCTGACGCATAAATTTTTCTTCTTCAGGTGGCAGCAGATCGGCTTTCTTCTTACCCATAATCCGCCGCAGTACATCTGCTTCACCGAGCGTATAGCCGCCCATCTTCTGCGCTACCATCATGATCTGCTCCTGGTAGACCATAATTCCGTGGGTCGGCTTCAGAATTCCCTTCAGATCATCATGCGGATATTCAACAGTTTCCTCGCCATGTTTCCGCTTAATGTAGTCGGGGATAAACTGCATCGGACCGGGACGATAAAGTGCGTTCATGGCAATCAGGTCATTGATCGTCTCCGGCTTCAGATCTTTCAGGTGTTTGCGCATCCCCTCTGATTCAAACTGAAACACACCTACAGTCAGTCCTTTTTTGAAAAACTCGAACGTCGGCTCATCTTCCAGCGGAATATCGTCCAGATTATACTCAACGCCATGATTATCTTTCACCTGCTGAATCGCTGTCTTCAGGATTGAGAGCGTTTTAAGACCCAGGAAATCCATCTTCAGCATCCCGGCATCTTCAATGTACTTTCCGTCGAACTGCGTTACATAGAGATCCGCATCCCTCGCCGTTGCTATCGGAATGTATTTCGTCAGTTCATCCGGTGCGATGATCACACCCGCCGCGTGGATACCCGTATTTCGGACCGATCCCTCCAGCGTCTCCGCCATCTTCAGGGTCTGACCCTCCAAATCGTCTTTCTTTTTAATATCCTTCAGTTCCCGCACCTCTTTAATGGCATCCTCCAGTGAGATCCCGATCGTATCCGGAATCAGCTTGGCGATACGGTCGGCATCAGACAGCGGGAGGTCGAGCACGCGGGCCACATCACGGATTGACGATCGCGCCGCCATTGAGCCGAATGTAATAATGTGAGCTACCTGCGATTTCCCGTACTTATCCACCACGTAGTCGATAACCCGCTGGCGTCCATCATCATCAAAATCGATATCGATATCCGGCATCGACACCCGCTCCGGGTTCAGAAATCGTTCAAAGAGCAGATCGTACTTCAGCGGGTCGATATTGGTAATCCCCGTGCAGTATGCCACTACCGATCCCGCGGCAGAACCCCGACCGGGACCAACATACACTTCCATCTCGCGCGCCTTGGCGATAAAATCCTGAACAATCAAAAAGTAGCCGGCAAAACCCATCGTTTTGATGATGTTCAGCTCGTGATCGATTCTGCTGGTCACCTCATCCGTGAGCTCAGCGTAGTGGCTTTTTGCGCCCTCCATCGTCAGATGCCGAAGGTAGTCATCTTCAGTTTCAAACGGATCGGGCAGTGCAAAATTCGGCAGAATCACATCCCGCTTCAGCTCAATCGGCTCCACCTTATCCACAATCTCCTGCGTGTTGGTGATCGCCTGCGGCACGTCCGCAAAGAGTGCCTTCATCTCCTCCTGCGTCTTGAAATAGAACTGATCGTTCGGAAACCCAAAACGGTAGCCGCGTCCCCGACCAATTGGCGTACTCATTAGTTCACCATTGTCGATACAGAGCAGCGCGTCGTGCGCTTTGGCATCCTCCTGTTCCATGTAAAACAGGTTGTTTGTGGCGATCACTTTGACATCGTATTTTTTCGCAAATTTGAGCAGCACCTTGTTTACCCGCTCCTCCTCTTCCAAGCCGTGACGCATCAGCTCAATGTAGAGATCATCACCAAACAGATCGATCCACCACTGGAGCGCCTCTTCGGCGTGCTCTTCGCCTTTGTTTAAAATCAGGTCAGGAATTTCACCCTGCAATCCACCCGTAGTGGCGATGAGTCCCTCGCGATACTTTTTCACAAGCTCCCTGTCAACCCGCGGGAATTTGTAGTAGTACCCTTCAATAAATCCAAGCGACGACAGTTCTGCCAAATTTTGATATCCCTGGCGGTTTTTCGCCAGAAACACTTGCTGGTACCGTTTATCTTTATTGTCGCGCGTAAATTTTTTCTGATGGCGATCTTCCACAAAATAGCACTCGCACCCAATCACCGGCTTAATACCGGCGGCATGCGCCTGCTGCACAAAGCTGAAGATGCCGTACATATTACCGAGATCGGTAAGAGCTACGGCCGGCATCCCGTCCTTCTTTGCCTTTCCGATCAGGTCATCAATTCCTGCGGCCGCTTCCAGTACAGAAAACTTGGAGTGCACGTGCAGATGAGAGAATGAGCCTTTGATCTCCGTCGCATCCGTTGCTTCGGCAGGCAGATCAATCACCGACTCGTCATCCACTTCTTCACCCGTAACTCCTCTCCTTCTCAGCTCCTCCACTTTTGGCATGTAGTGGTCCGGGTTGATCCACTCCCGCGGAGATTTGGTATCCAGCTCCAGATCGGTTGGCAGCTGCGGCTTGATAACGCCCAGCCGAACCAGTTCCAGGAATGCGCGGGCCGTTGCGTCCACATCAGCCGCGGCGTTGTGGGCCTCTTCAAATCCTACCTCAAAAAGCTTGTTGTGCAGTTCAGCAAGAGTGGGCCATTTATATCGTCCGCGGCCGCCCGGAATCGCACAAAATTCTGTGGATTCATCCTTTGTATCGATATCGATCTTTTTTCCGAGCGGATTCTCCCGTTCCATACGCAGGTATTCCGACCCCATAATATTGAGATCGAACTCCAGATTGTGGCCCACAACGAACGTGGTTCGCTCTATATCTCGCTCGAACGCATCCATCACTTCGCTTAAGGGAACTCCCTCTTCGCGTGCCCGATCCGTGGATATGCCGTGTACTTTTTCCGAATTAAATGGAATCGTAAATCCATCAGGCTGAACAATATAATCGCCCTCCGACACTTTTTTTCCGGTGTGATCGTGGAGCTGCCAGGCCAGCTGCACACAGCGCGGCCAGTTGTCGAAATCGGTCAGCGGTGCTGAATAGTTTTGAGGAAGGCCGGTGGTTTCTGTATCAAAAATCAGGTACATAAAAAGAGGAGTTACTGATGGAGTTTTTTGCTAAATCTTAGGACAGAAATATAAATCAGATTTATCCCATTCTCAGAATTTATTTCAAAAAGATGCCGGTGCTTACCGAAGCCAAAATGTCATTTACTGAAAAGACTGTAACCAATTTTCCGATAACGGCGTCAGGTGATGGAGCGTTGATTGAATCTTGGGACGAAAAAGACAATCGTCTGACGATGGAAGCAGAGTCCTCAAGAGTTTCTAATGTTATCGTGACCAACTCAAAAAGTATATCGAGCGCAGCTATTTAATTATTCCAACTCACTTCTTTCCGAGGCATCATAGCCAGGCTTTCCTCAGTATTGATTAGCAGTGATACTATACCGGACAAAACCGGATAGGCTTTTGAGATTTTTTGAAACTGTAGTTAAAGATAACCGTAACGCAATATTTTCGACATCATATCATTTATACTAAACCATGTATTGGGGGCTGGTAAAAAGCACTGATGAACATATTTTTACAACGCCGGCTGTTATTTTCACTGAACTCCCTTTACTTTAGTTTTAATTCATCAAATAAACTCTTCCCACAATGAAATCACTACTATTTTCAGCTGCAATGGTCTTTATTTTTGGACTGACTCTGGTAAATGCACAAGACCGGGGCGGCGATATCACGTCCGAACAGCTTCGCGATATGGCCAGGACAACCAGTGTTCCGGACCACCGAACAGTTGATACACGGGGCACACCTTTTTTCAATGAAGATTTTACAAATGGGTCGATCACATTTCAGAATGGTCAGACGACCAACGTAATGCCCCTTCGCTACAATGCTTACGAAAACAATCTTCAGTTTATGAGCGGAGACCATATCTACGCCGTTGAAAACAACACGGTAAGGTCTTTTGAACTGTATGCCACTGACGGCATCATTCGTTTCGAAAAAGGGTATGACGCCCGCCGGTTGAGTCCGGAAGATTTTGTTGCAGTGATGGCTGACGGTAAAGCTAAATTCATGGTTAAACACACGGTAAATTATCGCGAAGATATTTCCGGGTATGGGCAGGCCACTCAGGTTGAAGAGTACTCTCCCTCACGTGAATACTACGTTAAATTTGGCGATGGTGACGTAGACCGAATTCGAAGTTTGAGCGAACGGCGTGTCATGAGAATCTTCCCGTCGCATGAAGATGAGCTCGAGCAATTTGCATCTCAAAACAATATTCAGTTCGACAACATTATGGATCTAGCAAGACTATTCAATCATTACAACTCTCTCCAAGCTGAGACTAACCAGTAATTGGCTATTTTCTCCAATAATTGTTCCATCTCATTAAAATAAAATCTTAAATCTCTGCGAAAACAGTGCTCGTTGACAGTACTGTTTTTTACACAAGTATCATCTAATCAACCTATGTTAAAATCACTTTCATCAACCCTTTTGGGTATTCCTGCGCTCATTCTCTGCTTTTTTCTTATTTCTTGTTCCGGTACCACCAAACAGTATTTGTCGCCTGATTTAAATGGTGATAACAGTAATGAACCTGTCTCACTCCTTGTGATTGACAGAAATGACTTCCCCGAAGTTGATTCTGACCACAGGTTTGGCGAGCTCCGCATCAATGAACAGCCCCTGTTTCAGCAGCGGCTGCTAACACTGTTCCGTGAGGCGACCGGGGCCAATGTGAAGAGTGAAATGAGAGCCCTGGATGTGGATCAATCTTCGTTCCAGGTCAGAGAGTTTACGGAAGGCGGTACAAACCTGAGATTTGTGGCCCCTGCCAGCGGTACCGCACTGAAAAGTGATTACGAGTCGCCCAGATTTGTGGTGATGCTCGACGGTTTTAGGTTCGACAGGTATGAAGAGCTTGTGGGCGGAGACTCCTATGCTGGACATGAACCGGACGTAGTGCCGAGAATGAAGTTTGAGACCAACTATCTGATCTGGGATAATGATGTACAGAAAGCCGTTGCATGGGGCACGATCGATTCTGACAGCGTAATTGAGATTGCAAGAATAAATGAAATATACGAACAGCTGCTTCTCAATTCACTTCAGAGAATGAACAGGATGAGCCCTTTTGGCAGCAGAGGTTAATTGTCGCGGGCTCCCTGCAGCTCTCTTATATAATTATTCCAGCTTCTCGCGTAGATTTCCCTCGACATGCTGAAGCTGGTATTGTGGCCGCCCTCGAGCTCAATGAACGTCGCTTCCTTCACAGATGAAGCAATTTCATAGAGTTTTCGGCCGTGCCGGATATCGATAATGCGATCAGATTTGGCGTGCATTACCAGTACTCGTTCTGCATTTGATTGACGTAAATCTTCATCTATGGGAAAGCGAATGGATACCAGAAATCCCGGCACAAACGGATAGATATCAGATGCAATCTCTCTCCCGTTAATGAATGCAGAATCAAGCACAAGTCCCGAACCACTGAATTCTGCTGACTGCCTTGCTGCAACGGCGGCTCCTAGAGATCGCCCGTAGAAAATCATATTCTCCTCCGGAATGCCCAGTCTGTGACGCAGATAATGAACGACGGCCTCTCCATCTCTATATATCCCCTGTTCGCTGGGTGATCCCTCACTTTTCCCGTATCCGCGATAATCATACAAAAAGACCGTGGCTCCCTGTGCGGCAATTTCTCCCGCAATTTCAACTCTTCCGCTGATATTTCCGGCATTTCCATGAGAATAAACCACAACGGGCTGATCTTCAGGATCACCAATCATCCAGCCATGAATCATAACGCCATCGGATGTTTCTATCCAGTGCTCTGACCATTCCAGTCCCAGCCTTTCGGGCGTAACCGTCATGGCAGAAGATGGATGGAAAATCAGTTGATTTTGAAATACAGTTAGTAGTCCCACAACCAAAAGGTATCCAACAAAAAGCCAGAGTAAAAATTTTAGAATCGGTTTTACTTCCATTTTTACCTGTTTGATAGTGATTCAGTTACGATAGTTTTCGAATAGTGAGTGCAGATCAGCTTTGATTATAATTTTGCGCGGCTCAGCGATATACTCTGCGTAAATCAGCGAGAAGATAAATCCTCTTATAATTGGTCCTCCATTTTCATCTGATGAATTCATGTTTCAGGACGATATTGATTCAGCTAAGCTTCATTGCGAGAATTCTGAACGAATATGATACATTTTTTCCCACTCATCATAATACACAGAAAGCTCATTTGGCCTGCAGCAGATCTGGCAATCTTCTATGTAGGGCTGCTGATCGCCTTGTGAAGGATCAACAAATGTATTGTTGATTTCACCGCAAGAGGCGCAGGTAAAGTCGGCGGATTGAATTTCAGATTTATGTAATTCCATAGATGTTTAAACAAATGTTAGGCCTGATTCAATTCAAATGGTATAGTACAAACCTGGTGTTCAATAACGCTATCTCTTCACTGTAAACCCCTCAAACGGTTTGTCTGATTCATAGTTCTTCTCAACTTCACGGATGCCGTCAACACGGGCTGCAACAGGCCCTGATTTCAGTCTGTTTGTCATCTCATCCACACGCTCAACATCCCCTTCCAGCAGCGCTTCTACATCACCATTCTTCAGGTTTTTTACCCAGCCGCTGATACTCAGTTCTCGCGCATTTTGACGGGTGAAATGGCGGAACCCAACACCCTGCACCCTGCCGGTTATCCGAAACTGTTTTTGAATTTTATCCATAATGGTTGAATCTTGTAATTCTTAGTATCTTCCGGTTATATAACCAACTAAATCTACGCATGACTCTTACACAACTCAAATATATTGTAGCTGTAGACAAGCATCGCCATTTTGCCACTGCAGCCGATAGCAGCTTTGTTACTCAGCCCACACTCAGTATGCAAATTCATAAACTCGAGGATGAGCTTGGTGTTGTTCTGTTCGACAGATCAAAATCGCCGGTAGTGCCTACGGAAATCGGCGAAAAAGTTTTGGAGCAGGCCCGAATCATCCTTCAGGATGCCCGAAAGATTTCCGACATTGTGCAATTTCAGGAAAATTCTCTCAGTGGAAAATTCCGGGTTGGAGTGATCCCCACAGTGGCTCCTTACCTCGTACCCCGTTTTTTGCATTCGTTTCTGTCGGAACACCCGGACGTGGAGCTTGTGTTTGAGGAGTCTCTTACCGCCACCATTTTGGACGGGCTCAATAACGATGAGCTTGATGCGGGGATCATCGCCACGCCGGTTGAGAGCGCTCATATCTATACGGAAGATCTCTATGTAGAGCCGTTTGCGGCGTACCTGTCCAAAAGTCATCCGTTGGTTGATAAAGAATTGCTGACCGTTGAGGACCTGGAACAGACCAACATCTGGTTGCTGAACGAGGGGCACTGTTTTCGGGATCAAACCGTTAAAATTTGCAAAGAAGCCGCGAAAAATCACGGGTCTGAAATTGAGTTCCGCAGCGGAAACCTGGAGACACTGAAAAGACTCGTTGAACAGAACTACGGCATGACGCTGCTCCCATGGACCGCAACACAGCATGCTAAAGATTCTGTGTTAGATTCAGGGGCAATCATAAAAGAATTTAGCGAACCGGTACCCTGCAGAAAAGTACGGCTGGTTTACGGGCGCAAACATCTCAAACAAACTATTCTGAAAGCCTTTCGGGAATCGATTATGAAGTCTGTACCTGAAAAACTGTTGACTACAGAACAGCGCATGGTCATTGAATAACTCACATTCACGGCTTTAACCTAATTATTACCAGGGCATATGCTCAGCTCCTTTTCGGCACAGTGGTTTACTGCTTATTACATCACGCTCGGGTCTCTTTTGATCAGCTACGGCATTTATCTAATGGTAAAGAAGTATCAAATGGCCGATTATCTAAAAGAGGTTGCATCCAGTTACGAAGAACCGCCAAGGGCGTTCAGGTCGGTATTGAAGTACCTGCTCCTGTTCACCCTTCCCGGCCTGATCCTCAGCTTTTTCCCATTCTCATGGATTGAACTTCTTTTTTCAATCTGGAGTCTGATCATCATCTATACGACTGGTCAAATTCTGCTGCAGTGGAATGCTGTGTCGAAACAGATTCTTGCAATGGGTGGAGATCTCCATAAGAAAGTACGCTTTGCGGGAATCAATATGATATCTATAGGCGTTGTGATATTTATGTTAAGCTATCTATTGATATCAAACACTTTTTGAACTAATCATGAGCAAATCCATAAGAGTATCAATTAAAAAATTCATATTTCTTTATCGAAAGGAAGGATTTCAAAAGAGTGTCCCCCTTCTGAATAAGGGGCAATGGGGGATGATTTTTGTACCCGTAACATAAGTTTTTGACCATGCATGATTATGATGGTCATCCCCCTGCTCTCCCGACAGCTGTCGGTTTCACTTTCCCCCTTCAAGGGGGACTTTAACCTTTTAAATAATGATTTTAAAAAAAGCCGGGTACCAGGGAATCTATCTTCCTGAATTCGGAATTGCAATGGATGGAACCCATCCTGAAGCAGAGTTTACTTTTGTGACACACGCCCATGCGGATCACATGCACCGAAACCGTTCGGTTCACACCATGGCAACGGATCCCACGCTGAAACTGATGGCCCTGCGCGGGTTTAAAGGTGAATCCACCACGCTATCCTTTCAACAGCCTTTTGAAACGGACCGATTTAAAGTGACACTTTATCCCGCGGGCCATATTCTGGGTTCCGCCATGGTATATATTGAGTCCGACATGGGCTCGCTTCTCTACACAGGCGACTACAAAACTCCGCCATCACCTGCTACTGAGGGGTTTGAGGCGCCGGATCAAGCTGATTTTGTGATCACCGAAGCCACCTTCGGGCTTCCAATCTACAGATGGAGATCTAACAAGGAGCTCGCAAATGAGGTTCTGAGCTTTGCAAAAGAGACCCTCGATGAAGGGTATACGCCGGTTTTTCTTGGATATAACCTGGGGAAAGCTCAGGAAATTATGCATCTCCTGTCCCCGCTTAATCATCCGATTATGATACACGGAGCCGGATACAAACTTTGCAGCGTATACGATGAGGAAGGGATCGACCTGGGACCGTATCAAACCTACGACCGCGCCACCTGCGAGGGGAATATTCTTGTCTGTCCATCGTCAGCGCTATCCAATGGATTTGCATCCAACGTCAGGAAAAAGCGGATTGCCTACTGCAGCGGCTGGGCCGCCCTGGAGTCGCGCCGCTCGCAGCTAACGGTCGATAAGCTGATTCCACTATCCGATCATCTCGACTTCTACGAGCTGATCGATTTTTGCGAACGCCTCTCCCCAAAAAAAGTATACATCACCCACACGCCCAACCCCGATGTAGTAAACCATTTTCTGGAAAAGCGTGGGATAACTAGCGGGTTCCTGAACCTAGAGATGGAATCTGATGATTAGTGAAGTGTCAACGGTAAGTCATCGGATGAGTCATCCATGAATCATATATTGATCCACCATGACTGGATTTTTCGAAAAACTCACCCCGAAAACTTTCGGGGCTATCCGACATTTTATCGATGACATTGCATTAGTTTAAATTAGATACTTATGCTTTATAAGTCCCCCTTAGAAAATGGGAAATTGATGGATGTTCATCAGCATGCGTTAAATTGCTATATACATCATATTAGCAGGGTTTTCAGCTTGGTATATATTTACGTCAGCCGCGGAAGAGTTTTTCTGAGAAATTCAAAAACTATATGAATCGAACTCGGTTCACTAATTCACCAACCTCACTTTCTGGCCATTTTTCGCGATGGGCCATGATAATCAACTCTTTGAAAGTTAAGGTCAAATATCAGGCCGTTATCAGATTTTAGTTCCCATTCTGCTTTCAGCTGGCTTAAAAATATTTGAATCACCATCGATCCAAAATTTCCGTCTCTGAAGAAATCTTTGCTATCATCAAGTCCTTTTCCATAGTCCCTGTATTTAATTAACACCATCTCTCCTGCGAGCTCTATTTCAATATCAATTATTGTCTGCTTGCCCGGTTCGTAAGCGTGTTTTAAAGAGTTCGTTATCAGCTCATTCAGCAGAAGACCACAGGTTATGGACTGATCAAGACTCAGCCTCAGAGGATCTACATTGAGGTTAAATTTCGGGGGTCTTTTATTGCTATCCACCGTATCCGCAATTTTTTCTACAAGCTCCTTAATGTAGTCGTCAAAACCGATCTCATTAAGCTTGTCCTGGTTGTAGAGATGTTCGTGCACTTTTGCGATAGAGATGATTCTCATCTGGATATCTTCCAATACAGATATCGCCTCCTCATTTTCAAGGCCGGAGATCTGCATGCTCAGCAGAGCACTTAGCATCGCAAGGTTATTTTTCACGCGATGGTGCACCTCCTGCAGCAATATATGTTTCTGATCAAGTATACTGGTCAGCTTTAACTCATTTTCAATTAGCTGTGTAACATCTTCGCCGATCGTTTGTGCTGCCTGCTTACCCTCATATATGATCGGAATTGACTGAACTTTCAGATACCGTTTTTTACCCGATTCACCTGCGATTGACGTTATCTTTGGTGGCGTTGGCTTGCCGTTTTTAAGTTTTTCCAACCTTTTCTTTACAGAGGCATGCTCTTTTTCGTCAAGGATATCGTAAACCGTTTTACCTATCATTTCTTCAGGGTCATCAACTCCATGAAAATTGGCCCCGGCCCTGTTCATAAACTTTATTACTCCGTCAACCGATATTTGAACCATCGAGGGATTTTGAGCAACAATAGACTCCCACTTCTCTTTGGCTTCACTGAGCTTTTCACGGGCAGCAATCAAATCCGTAATATCATTTTGTATCCCAACAAAATACTCCACTTTTCCTTTTCTGTTCTTTATGGGAGAAATCTTAAGTTCATTCCAGAACAGTGATCCATCTTTTCGGTAGTTTCTAAGAATTGTGGTGCATGCAACTCCGTTTTCCAGGGCATTTCTGACTACTCTCCTCCCCTCCTGATCGCGGTCATCTCCTTGCAAAAACCGGCAGTTCCTGCCAACTACTTCTTTCTTATTGAACCCTGAAAGCTCCGTGAATGCCTTGTTACAAAACACAATCGGCATATTTTCTTTTTGGGAATCCGCAATTATCATCCCTGAATTTGTGGCTTCAATGGCTTTATAATAAATGCGGAGCTGTTGATTTTGCTGATTCACTTTTATTTGCGAGCGTTCTGCCTTCCTGGAGTAGGTAGAAATCTTTATTAAGCCTCTCACTCTGGTTGCAAGGTTCTTTTTCGAAACGGACATCTCCACAACATCATCAGCTACTTCCCACATCAGGTCTGTCCCCGCTTTTCCCCGGGGAATCAATACCATAACCGGCAGATAGGTGTTTCCTGCAGCCTTCTTCGCTTTCACTACCTCCTCATACCGCTGGTTGAACATAGTATAATCCAGAATTAACAGCGCCACGCCAGCCTTCTTCAGGTCATTGTCCTTAATCAAAATATCGTATTGATCATCCAACAGATCACCCACCAACTTCTGTTTGGCCATGGATGACATTCTCAAGAATACCAGATTTTTCACTGAACCCGATATTTTGCTAAGTTTTGCCATGATACCCTCCCAATAATTGTTGGGACAGCAGATAACATACCCTGCAGATTTCTACTCGGTTCCCATTTCCTAATTCCCTCTTCGGTACTATTCAGCTCGCGAATAGCTCGTTCAATATTGCTCATCTGTTTCTCTAATTACAGCGATTGATTTCTTAACTCACCTGTCACTTTTATTTATCTCAAAATATGATGTTATTAGCTCTTAACAAGCATAAATTGAACGTTTATGAATTTTTAGTGCTTTCACATAGGTGTATGAACCTACTGAGCAACACAACGTTTCGAGAACTTTGCATCGTTATTCAGACTATCCGGGAAACGCGCGGGAGTAACGCAAAAATTTCTATTTGCGCAGATTACCTGAAGAAACTTTCCGATGAGCAAGACTTATATCTCGCAGCAAGATTTATTGGCGAAGGTGCCTTTGATAACATCAGCGGTAAACGAGCCTCTGTTGGCAGCAGAACATCGGGGCTGGCGGCGGCTGAATTTTGCGAAATTGATTATGATCATGTTTTTAAACCTTGTCGTACAGCTACCGGTAGCAGCTCCGAAACCATCGAAAAACTGATGTTTGCTACTCCCGCCGCTCGGGAAAAACGGGAACCAAAAGCTTTTACACTACCCGGGGTAGAAACAGTTTTTCAAGAACTTTTCGAGGTAAGCAGCCGCGCCGATAAACAAGATATTTTACTGAATACCTGGCAAAAGATGACCCCGGTTGAGATTAAATATTTTATCCGAATGCTCGGGCAGGGATCTCTCCGGATTGGCTTTGAAACCCGTTCACTGGTGTCATCCATAGCCAAAGCGTTTGATAAGGACGTTGAAGCTGTACGATACGCCCAAATGATTACCGGATCCGCCGGCAAAACGGCTCTTCTCGCCAAAAACAGACGGCTTGATGAAGCCACCTTTAAACTATTTCATCCACTTTCATTTATGCTTGCATCCCCGATCG
The DNA here is from genome assembly GCA_964644975.1 of uncultured Rhodohalobacter sp. Classification (GTDB taxonomy): domain Bacteria; phylum Bacteroidota; class Rhodothermia; order Balneolales; family Balneolaceae; genus SW132. The sequence goes on along the minus strand of CAZXYQ010000056.1, from coordinate 3,814 downwards.
AAAGCCGCTCGCTGGAGAATTTGGATGGCTATGTTTGTGAGGAAAAATTTGATGGCATGCGCTGCCAGCTTCATGCAAACGGCGACAAGATAAAACTTTTTTCCCGTGACCTTAATGACATCACAAAAACCTTTCCTGATCTCGTTTCCTTATTCGAAAAAAAGCAGCTTCCTCCTGCTGTATTAGACGGTGAAATCTGCGTCTTTAAAGAGAATACCATCCAGCCATTTCAGCTACTGCAAAAACGAATGGGAGTGAAAAAGCCGGGCAAGAAAGTGCTGGAGCAATATCCTGTTCTTTTCATTGCTTACGATCTGCTCTATAACGGGAAGCGGCCAATCTTTGATGAAACACTTAGTGAGCGTCGGTCGCAGCTCCTTAAACTATCCGAAATTCACGAAATACCTGTTGCCCGCCAGTTTCCGGTAAACGACCGGGAGCACCTCGAAAAGCTTTTTGAACAGGCTCTTGCTCATGGTAACGAGGGGCTGATGTTGAAAAAATCCAGCAGCCGTTATGAGTATGGGCAGCGGAAAAAATCGTGGCTGAAGGTGAAAAAACCCGGAGGTACATTCGACACGGTGATGATGTATGCCCACGCAGGCAGCGGAAAACGCGGCGGGACATACTCCGACTTCACCCTCGGCATCTCCGTAAAGCATGATGGGAGGTACGAAGAGGAGTTCATCCCGATTGGCAAAGCCTACGGCGGCTATACCGATGAGGAGCTAAAACGGATGAACAAAATGATTAAAGAGCTTACGGTCGAAAAGTACGGGCCTACATTGGGATTGTTGCCGCAACTGGTTATAGAAATCGAATTCGATGACATCCAGGTTAACAAGCGGACTAAAGCGGGATATACGCTCCGATTTCCTCGATTCAAAGCGATCCGCTGGGATCTTGGCCCGGATGATGCCGACACGCTTAAAGATGTGGAGAAAGCGTACAGAAAAAAAATGGAGGCAAACAGAACCTCTCAGGATCATAATCCGAGCTTTATGATCTGACCACTCCCTGAAAAGTGCGTTGTTAGTTTCCTTTACCTCAACTATCCGCTTGGCAAATATATCGCTGAATACGCTACATATTTACCCGGGTGACCGGACACCACGACCACGATGTATGCATAATCAATTCCCTGCAGAGTGTTTTGAATTTGCACGAATATTTGATGGCAGATACCGGGGCCAACGTGTAAGTAAATAGCTTCTGTACAAGGTTTCGTACCCGCATGTACAGAACCGATGCAAATATTAATTATGGGAATGAATCGCTATATTTGGCCCTGAAATGAGTGGAGACATTGCATATGATGTTCTCTGCAGACTATTTACACAACACAATACCGAATAGGTTTAATCACAGACGTAACATACTTAATAAAAAAAACGAGAGATCATTTTGTCAGCGAAAGAAAATCAGAACGCAATGGTAAAGCAACTTATCAAAGAAGCATCAAATTCTATAGATCTGAAGAAAAAGGAGGACCTTTCTGAAATAGAGCGAATTGCAGATACTCTGTATCAAGACACAAACTCCGATGATTTAGAATTTATAGAAAAACGTCACTCCTCCAATTCGTCTGTTCCAATTGCATTTGAAGTAGCTGTAAAGCTTGCAAAAGCTAAACACTTTATAGTCAGCTTTGCTGAGAAATCTCATGTATCGGTAGTTATCGCCCTTTATAATGAGCATAATCGAATTATGCCATCAAGCGAGCATCCAAATGGCGAGGATTTTCTTAGAGTTAAGGTACACCAGATGAACTGGCTATTTAAGGATGTGCCTAACTATAGCTGGGATCTAACACTTGTTGACGACGGATGCCCAAACAACTCAGGCAAGATAGCACAGAAGATCGTTTCCGAAGCCGGCTATACCAACGTCAACATACTGTTTTTAGAGGACGCCATACAGGCAGGTGATTCTGTTGCAGCAGGGTTGGATAATACGGCCGACAGCCAAAAAGGTGGGTCTATCCTTTATGGCATGAACCGTGTTTCAAAAGAGAAAAAAGAGAACCATGTGGTTCTGTACACCGACGCTGACCTCTCAACGCATCTGGGGCAAATAGGTCTGCTGACAAAGCCAATTCTCGAAGAAGGCTACCTTGCGGCCATTGGATCCAGACGGGAAAAAAGCTCAGTCGTTATAAAAAAGGAGGGGAGAAACGACAGGGGGAAACTGTTTATTTATTCCTGGAAACGAATGCTGCCTCAGTTGAGCCACATCATCGATACCCAGTGTGGCTTTAAAGCATTCGCCGGAGAAATTGTGCAAGACATTGTCTACCCGTCATTTGAAAAGAAATTTGCATTCGATATAGAGTTATTACTGAAAACAGAAAATATTAAAGCCAAGTCAATTTATAAGGTTCCTATTGCCTGGATTGATAGTGATGCAGAGTCTACAACTAATGATATTCAGCCTTACCTGCCAATGCTAAAAAGCATAAGTCATCTGTATAAAAATAGCGTGAGACGTAATCCCAAATCCGATGAGTTTTCTGATTTCTATGACAACATAGATGAAGAAGACTGGGAATCTATGTTAAAGAATATACCTGAGGAGATAACAAGCAGAGATCCTGCTGAATTTTCTTCCTACAATAATGTAACACCGTCAGACCTTCTCTGACCCACTCTTACTGTCGTCACAACCTTTGCCGAAAAGAAAATTTAACGTGCATTACAGAGATTTCTAAAAGACATTTCGACTTAAACCCAAATTCTTTGATCCGCTTTATTTTTTATCATAGCTGTACAAACCAATTTTGAAGTGGGCAAAATCATCCGCTGGAAGTGTATATAGACGTATTGTTTACAATATTTAAAATCAAACTCCATCGATCTCTCGGGTAGAGGCTCGCTGAAGGTCTTCTGACCAAATACAACTACACAGCGTAACTCTGCGTAATACTTTGCGCTCATTTTTTGGACACGCAGTGAAAATCTGCGAGAACATAAAACTCGATACCATTGAAAGGATAGTATTACCGGAATTGATTACAAACCTGAGTTCGATTGTTGAACATTAATTATAAAAGTCCCCCTTCCCCGCAAGGGATGCCCAGGGCAAAAAAAGGGGGAATAAGGGGGATGTTTATCAGATAGTGGCAAAATTCGATAGACACCCCTCTCCCCGAACGCTTTCGGGGCCCCTTGTTAGGGGAGACTTCTTTTTAGATTCTTCAAGAAGATTTATAATCGAACTCAGGTTACAACGTTTTGGACAGGTGTGATTTTATATATAAAAGACTTATTAATGATTTTCCCCAATGTTCTCATCCCGAACATATTTAAAATCAAGATCTCTTCGTCCCATCAAACCACACTTAGCACCGAAACTTTGGGGAGTGGGCTTTCATCATATTTACACACAGAAGCGGGGAATGAAACTATCCATAAATTCGCTTTTCTTACTATCACATATCGTACTTTATCGCTTTAAAAACTCAAACTTTACGGCGCACCATTTACTTCTCATCCGATACTAAAGTAATTCTGATTACTGCCGATGACAGGTACAATACCAGTAGCGTCCTAAACATTTGAATGTATCAGATAAAAATAGGGTGTCAATTGTATTGGGATTTTCGTTCTCGCTGATTTGCGCAGAGTATACAGCTGAGTCGCGCAGAATAATACAAAAGTTGATCTGCACCCACGATTTGAAGACACAGTAAAATTCTGTGAGATAACATAGGGATTGAATCTTAACATACTATCCAATCCTCTGTTATGGCCATAAGAATATGATTTGAGCAAATTTTTCTGATGTTTAGGACACTATTTGTACAATACATTCATCT
>CAZXYQ010000055.1:0-17258 GCA_964644975.1 uncultured Rhodohalobacter sp. | reverse complement strand
TGCGGCTCATGCAGAGATAGTGAATCGCGTCGATTACGTTTGTCTTTCCCGCCCCATTGGGCCCGGTTATCAGGTTCAGGTGGGGTGAAAATTCAATCTCGGTATCAATATGATTTCTAAAATTTCGAAGTTTCAGCCGGTTGATTCGCATAGTGCCAAGATAAGAAAATAAATGTCCGGCTCCCTATTTCTGCTGAGTGTATGAATGGGATAACTTGAAAACATCAGCTGGACTTAAAGTGTTTTTATTTTCAAATAATAAGTCTCCACTAAAAAAGGCTCAATTTTTTAAACACTCAGTGTAAGCGTAGTGATATATAGAGACCAAGAGTTAATAATTGATCTCATATTACAAACAAAAAAAGCCCGCCGGTATAGCCGGCAGGCTTCGTTTTGATCTCATATTAATGCGGAGTTTAACCGGCAAAGGTGTCTTCGCCTAAAAACAGGGCGGCATCGCCCAGCTCTTCTTCAATTCTGAGAAGCTGATTGTATTTGGCAATACGGTCTGTGCGGCTCATGGAACCTGTTTTTATTTGACCTGCATTTGTAGCTACTGCAAGATCGGCGATTGTTGTGTCTTCAGTTTCACCGGAGCGGTGAGAAATCACGCTGGTGTACCCGTTTTTATGAGCCATTTCAATGGCATCAAGCGTTTCAGTAAGGGTTCCGATTTGATTTACTTTAATCAAAATAGAGTTGGCAATCCCCTCTTTAATTCCCCGGGCAAGACGTTCGGTGTTGGTTACGAAAAGGTCATCTCCAACAAGCTGAACTTTATCGCCAATGGCGTCGGTCAGTGTTTTCCAGCCTTTCCAGTCATCCTCATACATACCGTCTTCGATTGAGATAATCGGATATTTTTCAACCCATTTGGCCCAGTATTCCACCATCTCGTCCGCATCGCGAACAGAACCATCGCTCCATTTGAACTCATACACTTTCTTTTCTGTGTCATAAAATTCGGAGCTGGCCGGATCGAGCGCAATCAGCACATCGTCTCCTGGCGTGTAGCCCGCTTTTTCCACAGCAGTTAAGATCACTTCTATGGCCTCTTCATTCGACTTCAGGTTGGGTGCAAATCCGCCCTCATCACCTACTGATGTGTTGTACCCTTTTGAGGAGAGAACTTTTTTAAGGTTGTGGAATATTTCTGCTCCCATCCGCACCGCTTCGCTAAACGTTTCGGCGCCGGCGGGCATAACCATAAATTCCTGCGGGTCTACGTTGTTATCGGCATGCGATCCCCCGTTTATGATATTCATCATCGGTAACGGCAGCACTTTTGCGTTCGCACCGCCAAGATATCTCCAAAGCGGCAGTCCGGATGACATCGCAGCTGCCTTTGCCACCGCCATCGATACCCCTAAAAGAGCGTTCGCCCCAAGTTTAGATTTGTTGGGCGTTCCGTCGAGGTCAAGCAGAATATGGTCGATTTCATTTTGCAGGTAGGCGGGATACCCCAGCAGTTCATCTGCAATAATTTCGTTTACGTTTTTTACCGCATTTTTAACGCTTTTACCCATGTAATAACTGTCATCTCCATCACGAAGCTCAACAGCTTCAAATTCGCCGGTTGACGCCCCTGACGGTACAGCAGCTCTTCCCATGATTCCGTTCTCAAGAATGACATCTACTTCTACAGTTGGATTACCGCGTGAATCCAGAATTTGTCGTGCCGTAATATCTTCAATTAAACTCATATCTTGTTTTTTATGTTGTTTAAATTAATCGCTTCTTTAAGGTACTGTTTAAATTGATTTGTATAAAGGAAGAAGACAATGCACACTGTTCGCCCAATTTTGCTCTATGATATCGACGGTACCCTGCTGAAGGTGAAAAAGCAATTCCTATTAGAGTTGATTGGAGAGCAGCTTAAAGCATTTAATGTCGAGAAACCTGAAACAACAACAAAATCCTTTGCCGGAAGAACCGACAGGGGAATTTTTATGGAGCTGATCGGGGAGCATCCTGATTCCGACAGGCTATTTACCGAACTTAAAGAGCAATACTCTAAAGCGATGATTCGGCATTTGCTCCCAAATAAAATAGATCGGATTGATGATGCTGCGGAGTCGGTACAGCAGGCAGTTGAACTGGGCATTCATGTGGGATTATGCACGGGGAATTTCAGGGAGGTTGCGTTTAAGAAGGTGGAGACCGCCGGGCTAAATGACTTTTTTCGGTTTGGCGGGTTCGGTGGTGAATATGAGGATCGTAACATGCTGCCCGGTGAAGCTGACCGCGATTATAAGTCTGTTTACGGACAAACCCCTTCCCCTTCGAGCTATGTTGTGATAGGAGATACGCCAAACGATATACGCTGTGCAAAATACTTTGGAGCCGTTTCGGTTGCCGTAACAACAGGCGGGTTTTCAAAAGATAACCTGGCCGCTCACAACCCTGATCTTATACTCGATTCACTTGCGAATCCGTCCCGATGGCTCAGTGAACTGGGGTTTCAACTACCATAAAAAGCTCTGCGGTTCACTTAGCAGAGCAAAACTACTGCCTACCACAAACTTCCAAAACGGATCGTAATCTGCGGGGTTCCAAAAAAAGACTGGGCGTCAAAGAACGGCTCAAGAAGTAATTCCCCATCACTGTCATATTGAAATGGATTCTGTCCAGGACCCACGTTTTGACGCAGATCAGGCTGATTAGGCATCATCATTTGAATTCCATCGGGAAAATAGTAGAACAGGTAGCTAAACTCTATGGTTGTAACGCTGCTGAATGTTCGTCCAAAGTCGAGCCCTAACTTCAGCTCACCGGCAGCACCTATCTGCCAGTCTCCATCGCCCCATCCGCTGAAAATATCGTTTATCCGCTCAAAATAACCGTCTTGCCGTTCAAACCCCTGCTCCCTGTAGCCATTATCATTACGGTCATCAAAGTAGGGGTAGGTAAACGCCATCACCGGACCTGCTGCTGCGCTCAGAAAAAATCTGTACTCTTCCTGAACGGAACCTGCGAAAAGGCGCTGGCGCATGCCAAGCATTAACGGAAATGTAAAACCGCGCTGGAATTTATTGGGTACAGCCTGCTGGCCAAAAAAATCGGTAAATGTCTGTTCTGATGCGTCCCGAAGGCCGGTAATTCGTGTTTGGATGATCCCCTCGGTTTGGGAGCCGATGACCCTGCGGTACTCCCCTCCAATTCCGAATCCAAAGTTGTTAATAACGATATCGAAGGTTAGCCCCGAAGTGTAATTTTCGCTCAATGGAACAGCTACCCGCTCTTCTACTCTCAATTCAGGTTCAGTAATCTGGGCGCTGACCATCTCTGCCAGGCCCAGGGTAATCAGTATAAAACTTAACAGGGCAGTTTTCATAAATCTCATAAAAAATTGTGGATTAGTTGACTTCGAAACGGATTTAAATCTGTAATCATTGCACGCTGAATCACATAATATAAAAATGTTATACAACTTCTTTGCAGTCTCTATTTGATTATTGTTTGATTTAGGCTTTTATTCAGGCAGAAAATTGCCCTTTTACTTTATTCTTAATCTTCCGGGAACGCACATGAGTACAGTAACTAAATATTTGATTTACGGTCCGCAGTCTACACTGCGCAGGATGACTCCAAAACTTTTAGAAAGTGTGGAGCCGAAATTCCTCTATAAATATCAGTCATCGGCAAATAACGACGAAATATTTGTAGCTGTATATGAACAGTTTGAAAAGCAGATTAATGCCACAATAACTCTTACATGTGTTATTGAGTGCACTGCAAAACAAAATCGTATTGAGCTGAAAAAAGCCGGTGGCAGAATGGGATTCCGTGGAAGTTCACTCTCAGAAGAGCACAATATAGAAGCTGAGATTGTAAATTTCATTATGGATTTCTCGAAACGCTTTGGACTTTCTCTTCAGGAAGAGCTGGAAAAACCAGCTGCCGACAACGATGAGAAAGCTTAGGGTAAATAGCCACAACTGAAATATGGGCAATCAGAAAGAGGAGCTTTGGACTGTTCTGCGCATGCTCAAATGGGCTACTGATTATTTCAAGGAGAAAGAGATCCCTGATCCCAGGCACAGCATTGAATGGCTTTTGGCCGAGTTGCTGGAGTGCAAAAGGCTCGATCTCTACCTAAAGTACGACCGTCCTCTGTCACCCGGCGAACTTAACAAAATCAGGCCGCTCATTAAACGGCGTGCCTCCCACGAACCGTTGCAGTATATCATCGGGCATACCGATTTTATGAACTGCAGAATTGAACTAAACCCATCGGTACTGATACCCAGAATTGAGACCGAGCAGCTTGTTGAACTCCTTCTGGAGAAGACATCCGGCCGGCATAAAGAACCGCTCAACCTGCTCGATATTGGAACCGGCAGCGGCTGCATACCCATAGCCATTCAACAAGAGGTGCCTGCATGGAAATGCAGCGGAACCGACATCTCATCAGAAGCTCTTCAGTGTGCGCGCTCAAATGCAGAACTCAACAGGCAGAACGTATCTTTTTTCGAGGGAGATCTTTTTGACCTTAACGCCTCACCCGCCGCCGACACATCCTGGGATATTATCATTTCAAACCCACCCTACATCCAGACCGGCGAAAAACCCTCCATCCAAAAACAGGTCTCAGGCTTTGAACCGGCGCAGGCTCTCTTTCACGATGATCCGCTCCGCGTTTACAGCTCAATTGTACGGTTCGCAAAGAGTCATAATGCTGATCTTTTCCTGGAGTTGAATGATCGGATTGCCGGCAACATTTTTACCGTTGCAGAGCGAGAGTACCCGACGGCGCAGATTCACAACGATCTGGATAAAAATCCCCGGTTTATTTCTGCTCTTTCCGACAGCTAAATTATTGAGTAGCAAGCCTTTTTTTTATTTAAAATAGATTTGTTTTAGATGAGCTAATTTGCTTTAATATTAATGTGGATAACTTGTGGAAAAGTTTTTTATAGTGTCCCGGCGCGGGTAAATTCTGTGTAAAATCATTGTTATAGAATTGTTACGGCGTGTCAAGGCGAATGTGATGAAAACACATTAAAAATTATAAGTCATTGCTGTGCAATGATATAAGCTATTTGAAACAATGTGGATAACTTTTGTATTTGCCGCTTTTATTTTTTTGATTTCAGCCAAATAAATCGTGATTTTCTTTTCCCCACGGAGAAGATGAGTTATAATACCTTGTGGATAACCGAAACGACATTTGCAACTTTTTTTTAAGAACTTTGGAGGCTAACACGCTTGGAAACGGTAAACGCAGAAACTGCCTGGGATGAATGTCTTGAGATCATTCAGGATAACATCAGCTATCAAAAATTTAAGTCATGGTTCGAGCCGATCAGCCCGGTGAAACTCGAGAATGATACGCTTACAATACAGGTGCCCAGCCAGTTTTGGTATGAGTGGCTGGAAGAGCACTACTATAATATGCTCCGATCAACCATTGCGAAGGTTCTTGGTGATAGCGGGAAGCTTGAATACTCCGTGCTGGTAGAGAAATCTGATAAGCTTGAGGACAACCGGTCGATCCGCCTGCCGCAGCGCCCCGGCCCTCCATCCAAACCGCAGGAGATGAACACCTACAGCGATTATCATCCGGGTAAAATTGAGAACCCGTTCGTTATACCGGGAATCAGGAAAACCAACATCGACTCGAACCTGAACGAAAACTATATTTTTGACCGCTATATCGAGGGCGACTGCAACCGCCTTGCCCGCTCTGCCGCGATGGCGATTGCTGAAAATCCGGGTAAAAATTCGTTTAACCCATTTTTTGTTTACGGAACAACCGGCCTCGGCAAAACTCACCTTGTTCAAAGTATTGGCAATAAGATCAAGCGGGATTTTGGCGACCAGTTTTCAGTACTTTATATCTCATCAGAAACGTTTACAAATGAGTTTGTGCAGGCAATTCGAAACAACCGCGCAAGCGAGTTCTCCATGTACTACCGGAATATTGATGTTCTGCTTGTGGATGATATTCAGTTCTTTAGCGGTAAAGAGAAAACACAGGAGGAGTTTTTCCACATTTTTAACGCGCTGCACCAAGAAGGCAAACAGATTATTTTGAGCAGCGACCGCGCTCCGAAAGATGTACCCGATATTGAAGAGCGGCTGATATCCCGCTTTAGCTGGGGTTTGAGTGCCGACCTGCAGATACCGGAATACGAAACCCGATACGCAATTCTTGAACGGAAGGCGAGCGACAACGGCATCTCAATCGACCCGCAAATTATTGAATTTATCGCCCACAATTTTAAATCGAACGTTCGCGACCTCGAAGGTGCTATTATTAAACTGCTTGCCACAGCTTCGCTAAAACATGTGGATGAGATCGACCTGCGAATGGCCAAAACCGTTTTGAAGGATATGGTAAAAAGCTCGCAGACGCAGATCTCTATTGAGGTGATTCAAAACTGCGTGTGTGAATATTTCGGTATCGACACAAACAAAGTGCGGGAAAAAACACGTAAGCAGGAAATTGTTGAAGCACGACAAGTTGCGATGTTTCTGTCGAAAAAATATACCAAATCGAGCCTTAAGACAATCGGCCTTCAGTTTGGCGGACGCGATCACTCCACGGTTATACACGCCATTTCAACAATTGAAGAGCGTCTCTCTACAAGCCCAAAACATAAACGCATTCTCAATGAACTTGAGCAAAAACTTGAAGTAGCAACCCTATAGAGTCCGCACTGATCTTGGATCGAATTACACTGAAATCACTCTCTTATCACGCTAAACACGGCCACAACAAACAGGAACGTATCGACGGAAACCGGTTTGAAGTAGATATTGTAGCCCACGGAGCTTTTCGTAAAGCCGCTGACCGTGACAACGACCTGGGGCAAACCTTTGACTATGCAAAAGCCGAAGAGATTGCCCGTAGCGTTATGTTTGGAGAATCACGAAAGCTAATCGAAACGCTCTGCTCCGAAATTGGCGACCGGGTATTTGAATCCTTCTCAATTATTCAATCGCTCACCGTATCGGTTCGGAAACTCTCTCCGCCCATCGAAACCAAAACCGTTTACGCAGAAATTACGCTTGAATGGAATCGGTAATCATTGCTGCAGGATCAAACCTGGGCGATCGCCAGAGCATGCTGAAAAACGCCGGGAAGTTTCTGGATACGATTTCGGAAACACAGGTTCAAAAGTCTTCCATATGGGAGTCGGAACCGGTAGGTCCGTCGAAGTTCACCTTTCTCAATTCAGCTGCAAAAATTACTACTGACGCGCAACCGTTGGAACTTCTGTATGTGCTGAAGGAGTTTGAACAAAAAATGGGGCGCAAAAAAGATAGTCCGCGCTGGGGCCCCCGTATTCTGGATCTCGATATCATTGCCTTCGGGCGCTTGGTGATTCACAAGGAGAGCCTTATTATACCTCATCCCGAATATTCACGCAGACTATTTGTACTTCTGCCCATGCTTGAAATCACTCAAAACTGGAGCGATCCAGGCACGCAAAAATCACTGCAAGAGAGTCTGAAAAATGCTCCCGATATGAGGATAGATAAAACTAAATTAAGCTGGTAAAATGGCCAACAGTTTCGATTTTATAGCAATTGAAGGCGTAATAGGAGCCGGAAAAACCTCACTCGCCAAGCTTTTTTCAGAAAAGCACAACGCGCGCCTGGTGCTGGAAGAGTTTGAGGAGAATCCGTTTCTGCCCAAATTTTATGAAGACCGGGAACGGTATGCCTTTCAAACTCAACTCGCTTTTTTGGCAAGCCGCTTTAAACAGCAGCAAAAAATGACCAACCGCGAGCTGTTTGATGACTTTGTAATTTCGGACTACATATTTGAAAAAGATCGTATTTTTGCGCGGCTAAACCTCGATGAGGATGAGCTATCGCTTTACGATAACATATTCAGCATCATGACAGGTATTTCAGCCAAACCCGATCTTGTGATTTATCTGCAAAATTCCGTGGATCGCCTGATGCAGAACATCGAAAGCCGGGGGCGCGATTACGAAAAAAATATCACTGAAGAGTACCTGAAAGATCTCTCGGATTCCTATAATCAGTTTTTCTATCGGTACAATAAATCACCTCTTATTATCATTAATGCATCAGAGATCGATTTTGTACATAATCCGGATCATTTATCGTATCTTGAGGAACAGATATTCAATCAACCGATTCGAAGTAATACACATATTCACATTATTCCTGATTAATGCTTTTACGCGGGCTGTTTTTTGCACTTTTACTCTATCTACTCTACAGGTTTATCTCCCGAAAACTAGGAGGTACCCAATCGCAGCAGCGCAGCCGCCAGAATCAACGGTTTGACCGGCAGCGCAACGGCGGTTCGGCAAATAACGGTAAGCGCAAAAAGAACCTGGATCAGATAGAAGAAGCTGAATATGAAGATATAACCGAAAAAAAAGAGAAATAAATTTATATGAGTTTTGAAGAAAGACACAAAGAAGGGTATGAGCTTTTGCATGAGAAAGATCTCGATAAAAGTCTCGATGTTGCCCGCTCCCTCCAGCGACTGAATCCGGATGCGCCTGAAGGGTTTACCCTTGAAGGTGAAGTGATGCAGAAGCTGAACCAGTGGGATACAAGCATCAAATCATTTGATGATGCCATTGAAAAAGATTCTGATAACGGACGGCTTTATAATCTGCGTGGATACTCCTACCTCAATTTAGACAAAGCAAAAAAAGCCAAAGATGATTTTGAACGCGCTATTGCTCTTGATAATCTGCCCGGAGCCCACCGAAACCTTGTTCTGTATAAGCTGATGGACGGGCAGGGGCAGCAGGCGATTCAGTATCTGCTCGACAGAATTAAAAGTGACCCTAAAGATGTTGAGAACTGGATTCTGATGGGCGACCTGATGAAAAAAGGCGGGCACGATGCCAAAGCCAAAACGTACTACGAGATGGCGCTTAAATTAGATCCTGGCAATGAATATGTAACAGAATTGCTCGAAGAGTAACCTGCTTTTTGTCTTTGTTTGCTGTTTGTTCCGAATGTCCGGGATTAGTGAATAATCCGGGGTAACCACAATCCTCAAACCGATTACTTACTTTCATGAAAGATCAGATCTCAAGACGTTCGTTCCTCAAAACCGCAGGTACCGCGCTTGCTGTCGGATCCTTTGGATTTCCATCATTGATTCTGCCCCGGCAGAGTCAAAAACTGGGAGTGGCACTTGTTGGACTGGGAGGCTATGCCGGCGGACAGCTTGCTCCCGCCCTGCAGGAAACCGATCATTGTGAACTGCGCGGTATTGTAACCGGAACGCCATCTAAAATTCCTGTTTGGCAGCAGCGCTACGGAATCCCCGACCGAAATGTGTACAGCTATGAAACGTTGCACGAAGTGGCCAATAACGACAATATAGATATTATCTATATCGTAACACCGCCCGGAGTTCACGCAAGAGATTCTATTGTAGCGGCAGAAGCCGGCAAGCACGTCTGGTGCGAAAAACCAATGGCGATGGATGTAGAAGAGTGTCAAAATATTATTGACGCGGCAAATAAAAACGGCGTTCAGCTTACTATCGGATACAGAATGCAGCACGAGCCAAACACTCAAACCATTATCCGGTACGGCAGAGAGGAGACCTACGGTGCCATTACAGGCGTTCAAACTGGCGCCGGGTATAGCGGGGCACATCGCGATCCGGAAAACTGGCGGCGTAACCCTGCACTCGGAGGCGGTGCACTGTACGATATGGGCGTGTACCCGATCAATGCAGCGCGTTTTGCAACAGGAATGGAACCGATCGCAGTAAAAGGGCGTCAATGGTCCGACCGCGACGAGATGTACGCTGAGGTTGACGAGCACACCGATTTTGAGATGGAATTTCCGAACGGCATTTTCGCCACAGGGGAGACTAGTTTTGGCAACTCCACCAACTACCTGAATGTGGAGTGTACCGACGGCTCATACCGGCTGAGCCCTATGCAGTCGTACCGGGGAGTGCGCGGAGAGACAAGTGATGGCACGGAGCTTCCGCCAGCGGGAATCAATCAGCAGGCACGCCAGATGGATAACGATGCTCTCGCTATTAAAGAGGGAAGCTCCCCCATTGTGCCCGGTGAAGATGGCCTGACCGATATCAGAATTGTAAAAGCGATCATGGAATCATCCCGAAAAGGCGGCGAGTGGATGAAGCTTTAGTTTGGGTATCAACATGCAACTTCGGACAACCAATAACCAACTAGTGATGTGTCAACGGTGAACTATCCTAAGAGTCATCGGATGAGTCATCTATGAAACATATATTGATCCAGCATGACTAGATTTTTCGGAAAACTCACCCCGAAAGCTTTCGGGGCTATCCGACATTTTATCGATGACACTGCACTAGCCGATAACGAAATTAGTCATGTGTAATGGCTTCATGCACAGGTAAAATAAGAGTAAATGAAGCCCTTTTTCCCTCTGAAAGCCTGCCCCGTTACGTGATTCAGTCATAAATTTCCCGAAGCCCCTCAAGCATCTGCTCCAGATCGGTTTTATCGTAAACCGTTTCGCCATTTAAAATCACCTTGTGAATTCTTTCTGTATGGCTGATGTGTTCCAGCGGGTTGGCATCAAGCAGCAATAAATCAGCAGCGAAGCCTTCAGCTACACGGCCGTAAGAATCCTGCAAACCGAAGAAGTGGGGCGGGTGAAGCGTTGCTGCCTGAAGTGCCTGTACCGGTGACAGGCCCGCATCAACCAGCTGCTGCAGCTCTTTGTGGAGTGAAATTCCGGGGTAGACAAACGTATTGTAGGGTCCCGCATCTGATCCTGCATAAAGCCTGACACCGTGATTGGCCATTGCCGTAACCACGTCATTATAACCGGGCAGATCGTAGATATTAACCTGACCATCAGGCGCGTTTAACGCAGCCCTCAATCTCCCCTGATACGTTTCCTGAATACCGGGGCCGATGTAGTTCAGGTACTCATCATCACCGTGATCGCGACTCTTTAGATTTGCCAGAACATCCATAATATGCAGAGTAGGAATTATTCCGGTTCCCTGTTCTGTCATAGCCCGGTAAAGATTAGAAGCGTATTCTTCATCCTGCGTTTCCATCAGCCTGACCAGCATTTCGAGAAACCCCATCGGGTTGTCGGTACCGCGGCGTTCTCTCATCTCCCGGGTAATAGATTCTTCTTCTGATGAACTTCCTTTAAAAGCGTAAAAAATGTGCTCGGTAGCTGAAAGTCCACTTTCCACGGTCTCTTTAAAAATCAACTCAAACGGCATGTGGCCGGTCACTGGCAGACCGCGCCGTTCGGCTTCTTTGATGATTGCCATAAACAGCTTTCCCGATAGCGTACTGTCATATATTTTCACATAATCCACGCCGAGTTGTTCAAGAGAATCGATAGCTGCCGGGATCTGATGAGCTGACTCTATCTCCAGTGATCCACCCCAACGCGGATTGGGCCCGTCAAGCTTCGGCCCGGAGGTAAAGATAGTTGGCCCAACCCGCTCGCCACGTTCAATTTGGCCGGCCCACTCCAGAACCGATGGTGTGATGTCACCGCCGCCGTCGCGAATAGTGGTGATGCCGTTCGCAATGTAAAGAGGCAGTAAATTACGATTTTCATCAATAAGCTCTTCACCGCCGCGAAAATGAACGTGCATATCCCACAGGCCTGGAATCAGGTATTTGCCGCTACCGTCAATAACGCGCACGGCATCAACGCCGGAACTGTTATTGTGTATTTCAGCTATCCGTTGATCGCGGATAATGACCGTTTGGTTTTCGATAATCTCGCCGCTCTGTACATCAATAATAGTAATGTTCTGAATAGCCAAATCAGCCGGCGCATGGGATTGACAGCCTATTACCATCAAAAGTAGAGCAAAAGTGAAGAGATTTTTCATAAAAAGTAGTCCCAATTATTTTTTGGAATAATAGCTCTTCAGCTCGAATAATCACAATCAGTGAAAATTATCGGTGCAGACGACGAGCTTTTTTTTTGATTCAATTAGCACGGCCCTATTCATTGTTATATATATGCTATCTGCGTTATGAATATATTTTCAATAGCTTTAGTTTTGAGGCCTTCAATTGTTCTCATAAAAAGAGCATATGCAAAATCCGTTTCGGAATAATAAAAATAAAAATCAAGACTATGTAATTGCACCCTCAGAGACCGGGCTTGGCACGTTTGGCGGTGTTTTTACTCCATCTATTCTGACGATCCTTGGCGTGATCATGTACCTGCGTTTCGGCTGGGTTGTCGGAAATGTGGGCCTGATTGGCACGCTTATTATCGTTACGATCGCTACGTCCATTACGTTTCTCACTGCGCTCTCCATCGCCTCCATTGCAACAGATCAGCGGGTTCGAATTGGCGGCGCCTATTATATGATAAGCCGTTCGCTGGGTATTGAGTCGGGCGGTGCCATCGGTATTCCACTCTTTTTTGCGCTGGCGCTCTCCGTTGCGCTCTACACCATCGGTTTCGCTGAAAGTATTGTAAGCGTTTTTCCAATGCTCAATTTTAAAGCCGTCGGAATAATCACCACTATTTGTGTAGCTGCACTGGCGCTGGTTTCTGCAAAAGCAGCCATTCGGGCGCAGTACTTCATTATGTTCGGTATTGCGCTTTCACTGCTATCCCTCTTTTTCGGAAGCCCCGTTGAAGAGTCAAACGTTGAAATGTGGGGCGCGGCCGATCGCCACTCCGAAGGGTTCTGGATTGTATTTGCGGTATTCTTCCCGGCTGTAACCGGTATTATGGCCGGAGTAAATATGTCGGGCGACCTGAAGAACCCGTCCAAATCCATTCCCAACGGTACGTTTGCCGCTATTGGTGTAGGATATGTTATCTATATGGTACTGCCTATTTTGCTGGCTACTCGTGCCGATGCCATCACGCTGATCGAAGATCCGTTGATTATGAGAAGAATGGCCTGGTGGGGCGATGCAATTCTGATTGGGGTCTGGGGGGCAACGCTCTCCAGTGCGATGGGCAGTATTCTTGGGGCTCCACGGGTATTGCAGGCGCTGGCCAGGGATGGTGTGCTGCCGCGCTGGCTTAAGTTTCTCGGACGTGGAGACGGTGACGACGATACCCCGCGAGTAGGTACCGTATTGACGCTTGTTATTGCGCTGGTTGCGGTTTACATGGGAGATCTGAACCTAATTGCTCCGATCCTCTCTATGTTTTTTCTCACCACCTACGCCGTTTTAAATATCGCGGCGGGTACAGAGCGGCTGCTCGGCAGTCCGTCATTCCGGCCGAAATTTAAGGTTCACTGGATCTTTTCGCTGCTTGGGGCGATTGGTTGCGTTAGCGTGATGTTCCTGATTAATGCCACGGCCACAATTATTGCCCTGGTATTTGTTGCTATGATTTATGTTTGGCTGGAAAAAAGAGAGCTGACAACTACATGGGGCGACGTGCGAAAAGGGATCTGGATGGCCATGGCAAGAGGTGCGCTCATGCGCCTTGGAGACGATAAAGAGGAGAAAACATGGAGGCCCCATCCGCTGGTTCTCTCGGGAAGCCCTACGCGCAGATGGCACCTGATTGAATTTGCATCGTCGCTTACCCAGAGCCGGGGTATCTTAACTGTTTCGACCGTTCTGACCAGTCCAACGATAAGAACCGAACAGAAATTGAGTATGGAATCCAATATTGGCGATTACCTCTACAAAAGAAGCGTGCAGGGACTTGTGAGGGTGATTACGGCGCCCGATCCGTTTGAAGGCGGCAAACGCCTGGTAGATGCCTACGGCCTGGGTGCACTTGTACCGAATACCATTATTCTGGGGGACAGCGAAAACCCGGATATTCGCGATCAATACTGCGATATGATACGGTATTTTTATAACCAGAAGCGAAATGTGGTAATTATCCATGATAACAAAGAGATCCATTTTGGCAATTACAAGAAAATAGATGTCTGGTGGGGTGGCCTCAAAGGCAATGGCGGGCTCATGATCCTGTTGACGCACATGCTGCAGAGCAGCCGCCGCTGGTATGATGCAGATATAACCATAAAAATGGTTGTAGATAATGAAAACGCCATAGAGGGTATTCAAAAGAATATTTCTCAAATCATCGAAAAAATTCGCATCGATGCCAAAACTGAAATCATGCTGTCGAATGGACGTACATTTAAAGAGATCCTCCATGACTCCTCCAAAGAAGCCGATTTGATTGTGATGGGCATGAGGGAGCCCGATGAAAACTTTTCTGACTATTATGGAGTGATGCAGGACCGGCTGAAAGATCTCCCAACCACGGCAATGGTACTTGCAGGAGAGGAGCTCTCGTTTGGTGAAGTGCTGATGCAGCAGGATGAGTACCAGGAGGATTAAATTTTCGCCTGTATATCGGCTAAGAATTTCTAACCTCAATTCGATTCTTAAAACCTGAGTTTGATTGATAAATCATAATCGTAAAAGTCCCCCTTCCCCTAAGGGAGACCTGCGGTAAAAAAAGGGGGTGTCATCCGCTTCGCGGATTTACCTGTGGAGGGCCGGCACTTCCCAACCCGACAATGAATTGTCGGGCTACTTAGCGGTCGTCTCTTCGAGACTTGGGCTACAATACCATAAATAAAGCAATCTCGATTATCAGAATCAGCATTGAAGGGAATAAAATACGAACTACCCGCCTGTAATTCATTTATTGCAAGGATTCAGTCCTGCAAGGAACAACCGCTCAGTAGCCTCACGTTTTAACGTGAGGAATCACAGGATATCCCCAACAACCCGGAGTCCGTGAACCGGACGGTACTTCGTAACCTGAGTTCGACCGTTAAACATTAATTATAAAAGTCCCCCTTAAAAAAGGGGGAATGAGGGGGATGTTTATCAGATTATGGCAAAATTCGATAGACACCTCTCTATATTTCACTTACGTGTTATTCGCTTCGCTCGGTGCGCTTCGCGTTCAAAAAATGTGCCCACCGTTAGGGGAGACTTCTTAGTAGATTCTTCATGAAGATTGATAATCGAACTCAGGTTCGTACATATTTCAAAGGCTAACCTTCCTGAATTCGGCACTACTCAATCGTAAGAAATTGGGTCAATAAATGCTTGGGTGTCCCAGTGTCGAACTCGAGAGGGGGATGTTCATTGTGGTAAAAACGAATGGACACCCCTCTTTTTTTCCCTTCTTAGGGGAGACTTCCTCTTGATCATTTTATTTGTTTTTAGAATCAAACTCAGGTGATCTTCTACAACTCCTGAGACTTCTCTTTGATCAGTACATTCAATATGGAGTGATTGAGCGAGTAATCTACCTGCAGATCAATCAGGTGAACGCCTTTGGAGTTCAGGCACTTCGTTAACGTACTGCGGAACTCTTCATCACTTTCCGGCCTGTGCCCTGTGGCTCCGTAACTGTTGGCGTACTGCACAAAATCGGGGTTTCTGAAGTCGAGGCCATAATCGTCAAACCCCATATCTTCCTGCTTCCACTTTATCATTCCGTAAGCCCCATCGTTCAATACAATTACAACCAGGTCCAGGTTGCAGCGCACGGCGGTTTCAAGTTCCTGTGAATTCATCATAAAACCTCCATCGCCGCAAACGGCCACAACGTTGCGATCGTCATGTATCATTTTAGCCATCATAGCAGACGGCAGGCCGGCTCCCATGGATGCCAGGGCATTATCGAGCAAGAGTGTGTTCGGAGAGTAACATTTATAATTTCGGGCAAACCAGAGTTTATAGACGCCATTATCGAGCGTGATGATATCATCATCTTCCAGTTCGTTTCTCAATATACTTACAAGTCGCTGTGGCAGCATTGGGAAACGAGTGTCTTCAAAATACTTACTCAAATGGCTGTCTACGTCTTTTTTTACCTTTTTATAAAAGGCATCATCCCACTCGATATCTTTGTTGATATGGTTGCACAACTGGCGGATTGAGTTCTCAATATCACCCACAACGTTCAGCTGCGGAAAGTAGACTCCATCCACCTCTGCGGGGAAAAAATTCATGTGAATTACCTTTCTTCCGTCATGGTGCATGAAGAACGGAGGTTTTTCAATTACATCGTGGCCAACATTAATAATAAGGTCGGCTTTGTCGATGGCACGGTGCAGAAAATCGTGATCGGACAGTGCTGCTGTTCCAAGATATTTTGGGTGACGTTCATCAATCACACCTTTGCCCATCTGCGTGCAGAAGAAATGAATACCGGTCCGGTCGATAAACTCGGTGAGCGCATCCCGGGTGTTTTTACGGTTTGCTCCCGCTCCAATCATCAAGAGCGGAAATTCTGACTCTTCAATCATCTCTACAGCTTCCGCAATGGCTTCTTCATCAGCATCTGGCCGGCGGTGACCGACTACATCAAAGACCCGGCTATCCGTCTCTTCCTTTGCGATATCTTCCGGCAGCTCAAGGTGTACAGCACCCGGGCGTTCCTCCACGGCCAGCCTAAAACACTCGCGGACCAGGGAGGGAATGGTATTGCCGTTCACAACCTGTTTGGTAAATTTGGTGAGCGGCTGCAGCATATCCACAACGTCAAGAATTTGGAAACGGGCCTGCTTACTTGTTTTGATCGGTTTTTGACCCGTTATCAGCATCATTGGCATGGCGCCAAGCTGCGCATAGGCTGTGGGTGTAACAAGATTTGTGGCCCCCGGACCCAGCGTGGCCATACAGACGCCGGGCTTTCCCGTCAGCCGCCCGTAGGTTGCTGCCATAAAACCGGCACCCTGCTCATGGCGGGTTAGCACAAGTTTTATGGGCGATTCTTTTATAGAGTTCAGAAGATCGATATTCTCCTCTCCGGGCACCGCAAAAATAAATTCTACTCCCTCGTTTTCGAGTGCTTTAACAAACAGGTCAGATGCTTTCATCAGAAGTTCTTATTTAGAAAATTCAGTATCGCTATCTCATTTAAACACACTTAATAGTAGTATATAAAGTGAGTAAAACTCAGGTTTTCTACAAGTAATAAGACCTGGTTAACTAAATTTCGGCAAAATTAAATCGAATTATACGTATCTATGTTATCTTATAAATAAGTTGAAACAGTGTTAAGTTAAATATAAAATGTCGGTCGAAACCTGCCACTTTTAGTTTGACAGAACACTACCTCTACATCACAATTTTCAAAACGTAAATCCATCTTGAGTACAGAAACAACTTCTTCAGCAGCGGCGCGGACAATCGGTTTTTTTGGAGCGATCGGTATTGGTGTTGGCGCCATGGTCGGCGGCGGGATTCTGGCGCTGGCCGGTGTTGCGTTTGCGGTGAGCGGCCCGTCGGCAATCCTTGCGTTTGTAATAAATGGAGTGATCGCCCTGATTACGGCACTCAGTTTTGCCGAGATGGCGT
>CAZXYQ010000054.1:0-17292 GCA_964644975.1 uncultured Rhodohalobacter sp. | reverse complement strand
GAGGGGAGACTAACCTACATATTCCGTCTGTACTGCCCGCCCACTTCATACAGCGCACGGGAAATCTGACCCAATGAGGCGACCTTAACCGTTTCCATCAGCTCATTGAAAATATTTCCATCTTCCCGGGCCACTTTTTTTAGCTTTATAATCGCTTCGTCTGATTTATCAGAGTTGATTTTCTGGAAACGTTCCAGATTGTCAATCTGCTGTTTTTTCTCCTCTTCCGTTGAGCGGATCAGCTCAATCTCTTTATCGTCTTCTTCTGATTTTTTGTCATTCAGGAAGGTGTTCACGCCAATAATCGGTAGCTCGCCGCTGTGTTTTTTGGATTCATAGAACAGACTCTCCTCCTGGATTTTTCCGCGCTGATACATGCTCTCCATCGCTCCCAGAACTCCTCCCCTGTCGGTCAACCGGTCGAATTCTGCCAATATCGCTTCTTCCACCAGGTCGGTAAGATCTTCAATCACGAAGGATCCCTGAAGCGGGTTTTCGTTCTTGGTCATACCAAGCTCTTTATTGATAATCATCTGAATGGCAAGAGCACGGCGAACAGACTCTTCCGTTGGAGTTGTAATGGCCTCGTCGTATGCGTTGGTATGCAATGAGTTACAGTTATCATAGACCGCCATCAGCGCCTGTAGCGTGGTGCGGATGTCATTAAACTGAATCTCCTGGGCGTGCAGTGATCGGCCGCTGGTCTGAATATGGTATTTTAGCTTTTGAGAGCGTTCATTGGCGCTGTATTTATGCTTCATCGCAATCGCCCAGATGCGTCGGGCTACCCGGCCAATCACGGCATATTCGGGATCAAGGCCGTTGCTGAAGAAGAATGAGAGGTTATGTGCGAAATCGTCAATTTCCAGTCCTCTCGACAGGTAGTACTCCACGTAGGTAAACCCGTTAGAAAGCGTAAAGGCAGCCTGTGTAATCGGATTTGCCCCTGCCTCTGCAATATGATAGCCGGAAATCGAAACCGAGTAGTAGTTTCGTACGCCGTGTTCCGTAAAGTAACTCTGAACATCACCCATCATTTTAAGCGCAAACTCCGTTGAGAAGATGCAGGTATTCTGTGCCTGGTCTTCTTTCAGGATATCGGCCTGAACCGTTCCGCGAACCACACGAATCGCATCGGATTTAATTTTCTCGTAGGTATCCTTATCAACCAGCTGATCTCCGCTGATTCCCAGTGTTCCAAGCCCGAATCCGTCACTCGACCCCGGCAGCTCCAGACCGTATTCGGGCTGAGGCTCCCCTTTTTTATCAAATATTTTTTTAATCTGTTTTTTTGCATCGTTCCATTTACCGTTCTCTTTCAGATAGCGTTCAACCTCCTGATCAATCGCCGTATTCATAAACATAGCGAGGATCATCGGCGCCGGTCCATTAATCGTCATTGAAACAGACGTGGTTGGGGCGGTGAGCTCAAAGCCAGAGTACAGCTTTTTCATATCGTCCAGCGTGCAGATGCTTACACCTGAGTTTCCAATCTTCCCGTAAATATCGGGCCTGTGATCCGGGTCTTCGCCGTACAAAGTTACCGAATCAAACGCAGTGGATAGCCGGGCGGCCGGCAGTCCCTCACTCACGTAGTGAAATCGTTTGTTGGTTCGCTCCGGAGTTCCTTCCCCGGCAAACATACGCGTTGGATCTTCTCCCTCCCGCTTGAAAGGAAATACGCCGGCGGTAAACGGAAAGTATCCCGGCAGGTTCTCTTTCAGGGCAAACCGCAACCGATCTCCGCTGTTCTGAGTTTTAGGCAGCGAGATACGAGGAATTTTGGTGCCGCTGAGTGAAGTCCGGAAGAGATCATTTTTAAACACTTTATCTCTAACCTGAACCTCAAACTGCTCTTGCTGGTACTTTTTATAGAGTTCGTCCCATCCATCCAATATTCCTTTCGGCAGCGGGTCGAGCCGCTCAATCCAGTGTTCTCTCATTTCGGAAAGCTTCTCGCCAATCACCGGTTTCTCCTCGGGATTCCAGTTTTCAAGCTGGTTAAGCGTGCCCTCTACCTGATCCAGCTTCGACGCCACTTCAATCTGCTGCTCAGCCCAATCATGATAGTGTTCAATCGTTTCGCTAATTTCAGAGAGGTACCGCTGCCGTCTGCCGGGAATAATCGCCTGCGTGTGGAGATCTTCAGCCGGTTCAGCATTTTGATAAAGCGTAGTTTTCCAATCTGATGAGTAGTGATCGTTTACGTTGTCCACGATCGCTTTAAATAGCCGGTGTACGCCTTCGTCATTAAACTGCGCCGCTATGGTTGGATATACGGGCATGCTTTTGGGATCGACGTGCCAGTCACCCTTGTTGCGCTGCATCTGTTTGCGGATGTCACGAAGGGCGTCAAGCGATCCCTTCTTTTCAAACTTATTCAGTACAACGATCTCGGCAAAGTCCAGCATGTTAATCTTTTCGAGCTGCGTAGCCGCTCCATATTCATGCGTCATCACATAGACCGGAATATCGGTGATTTCGGTGATCTCCGTGCCACTCTGTCCAATTCCGCTTGTCTCCACAATAATCAGGTCAAATCCCGCCGCTTTATAAACCGCAATGGCGCCTCGAATTGCCTCACTTATAGACTTGTTGGAGGCCCGGGTAGCCATACTTCGCATAAACACGCGTTCCGTATCAATGCTGTTCATCCGAATTCGATCACCCAAAAGCGCCCCGCCCGTTCGTACTTTCGACGGGTCGATGGAGATGACACCAATGTTCAAATCTTCAAACTCCACCAGAAAGCGCCGGATCAACTCATCAGTCAGCGAACTTTTACCCGCGCCACCTGTACCGGTAATACCGATCAGCGGGATGTTACATGGCTTATTTCCATCAAAAAGCTGCTGATCGCCGCTTTTCAATACGCCATCTTCATACAGAAGTATTTCGCGATTGCCGTTTTCAAGTGCCGAAATTGAGCGGGCAATTTCTACATGATCTCCTTTAGCTATCTTACTGGTGTCTGCCTTCCGAATCTCGTTGGTGTCAAAATCGCACTCTTCCATCATAAAGTTGATCATGCCCTGCAGCCCCATCTTGCTGCCGTCTTCTACGGAAAAGATCCGTTTCACACCGTAATCATGCAGCTCATCAATTTCACGCTGTACAATTACGCCGCCACCGCCGCCAAATATTTTAATGTGCTCGCCTCCATATTCCTTCAGCAGATCTACCATATACTTAAAATACTCCACATGTCCACCCTGGTATGAGCTGATTGCAATTCCGTGGGCATCTTCCTGAATTGCACACTGCACAATTTCATTTACAGAGCGGTTGTGGCCAAGATGGATTACCTCCGCACCGGTGGCCTGCAAAATACGTCGCATAATATTGATGCTTGCGTCGTGGCCGTCGAACAGACTGGCAGCCGTAACAAAACGCACGCCGTGATTCGGCTGATATTTCTGCTGCGAAACCTGTCCGTTTGTTTTTACTTGTGTCTTTTTTTTGTCTTTGGTTGCTGCGTCAGACATGGCGTAATTATTCTTTAGTATTTCATTTGGAAGCGATTACACAATATACGGAATATCAGTGCAAGACGTAATGGGTCTGGGGAGGGAAAAGTGAAAACGGAAAAGTGAAAAGTTTAAGACCTGTCACCTACCGGATCTGACAGCGTCATACCCAGTGTCGTCCACATCTACTGGTCCGTTTGAAAAGTAAAAAGTCTAAGACCTGCCAGAGTGTGAACACAGTGAGCTCCTGGAAGAGTCTTAGAGTTGTGCAACTGTTGAGTATTGCGCTTGCGCGCAATGTTGAATCGTAGAGAGTGACTGGATGAAAGAGAGAATGTCAATCGAATCCTGAAAGCATATCTGAGTGCTTTCCGAAGATTCCTGTCAGTGATTGTAGAAATCCCCCCCCTCTTTGCGGAGTACCGTTTATTGGCCGACGAAGGGACGGCCGGGGCTAATTAAACCCGAAACGCTTACAGGACCTGCACCGCACGTTTGCGGTTTCAGACGCTGTGGGGTTTCTCACTCTTCACCTTTCACTTTTCCCTCACTCTTTTCCGAGTTCAAATAACTAATCGTCCGCTGAGGAAACGGAATGACAACTCCTTCCCTATCGAAACGTTTTTTGATGGACTCCAGAACATCGCACTCAAGCACAAATCCGCTCGGCGGGTCGGAAGCCCAGGCCCAGGCCCGCATTGTTACTGATGAATCTCCAAGCGTCAGGACCCTGACAGTAACCCTTGGCGTACCTTTTTCAATATCTGCCGGTGTTCTGATGTCTATGTTATTTGGATGATTTTTAATTTCTTCGCTCATTATTTGCCGGGCCTTATCAATATCTGAGTCGTAGCTGATACCGATATTAATGAGCTTACACATTTTATCATCTGTGTAGTTTGAGTTGGTAAGAATTTCGTTACTGATAATAGAGTTTGGAATAATAATCCGCTGATTTTCGAAGTTGCGGATAATAGTGTGTCTGAGGTTTATATCTTCCACTACACCACGGAGTGAATCCCTTATACTCACCCTGTCGTTAATGCGGTAGGGTTTAAACATCACAATAAACAGGCCGCTCACGATATTCCCGAGCGCCTGCTGAGAGGCAAATCCTATAACAATTGCCAAAATCCCGGCACTTGCCAGCATAGACTGGGCGATATGCTTCAGTGAAGGCACGTTCCAGATTGCGAACCCCACCCCTGTGATGTAGATAATTGCCACAAGCGCATAGTAGATAAAACGAATGTTGGTGGGATCCTCAAACTGCAGGTCCGCTCTGCCCTCTTCGTATTTTTTAAATGCACGTTTTAAAAGCCACTGTGCAAATATGGTGAGTAAAATAATCACCACAATAGTCACAGCCAGTGTTGTCTCTTCTACTAAAGATTGCCAGACTTCCTGCATATCGATTTACTTGTTTAAGGTTCTTCTTGTTGATTGTTGCCGTTTTCTGCAGTGTCAGGATCGATCGTCTCGGGCATTTCAAAGTCATCAGGCATACCCGAAAACTCAACAGATACCTCAGAGGCAAATCCCTCTCGCACCGGTATATTACGCCGCAGAAAATAGGGTTCCGGTTTTCTATATGGATCTATACTTCCGGTATCCCAGCTGCCGCTCCCATCCAGATCTCTGTAAATCCTGGCGTGATATTGTACCGGGGGCAGATTTCTAATTTCTATCGAGCCTGTAAACAGAGTGTCGATTTCTGTTTTATAATTTTCGTCCCTCAGCATCAGCCTCGTGGGAGTTGTTGAATCCTCATCTAACGGAGTAAACTCAATGCTGCCCAGTTGATTGCGCTGCCAAATTTCAGGTTCAATCGTTCGTCGCTCCATAAAATCGGGATCCCAAACACCAAACCGATACCTAAAACCTGTGGACCAATCGCCATTGGGCAAAATTCTGAGTTTATTACGCCTTGTTTCAAGATATTCGTACTCTTCTACGGCGCGTTCCCCTTCAAACACAATCACTGAATCCCTCACTGCTTCATCATCGATAAATCTGGAGTATGTAATTTCAAGTGCCTGATCGGGGAACAATCCCCCCTGTGTGTTATCAGAAATCAGGCGCATGCTGGCTGTATCGGGTTCGGCAGACCCGGGGAAAGGATCAACATTAGTCCGGAGAGAATTTCCGGCCCTGTCGCGAAAACCGGACTGTTGCAGACTGAATGTACCCTCCTCGTGAAGCGGGTCAGAAGCCTGTGCAAACAGAACATTTCGGTCATCACGGCTTTTGTAAAGAGGGTAAGCGGTAGTGTAAGGCTCCCCAAGGGAGTCGAGCACGGCAAATTCAGCTTCAGGTTCCCAAAAAACTTCTTCTGAAAGCCGAAGCCTCATTCTCATTTCAGAAAGAAGGCCAACCCCCTCAAGCCTGGGCGCGGTGGTATCGGGCCGGTTAATGTATATTGTACCTAGATCTACCTCTTCACCTTGTTCAACAAAAAAAGACTCTACATGAAACGGTTGAGCGCGTTCTCTTTCGGGATTCCACCGACGATCTCTGTTGATATCATTTACCCAAACAGCGCTGTAGTTTCCTTCGCTCAAGTAGCTGAAATCGATTGTGCCGGCCGTGTCTGATTGAGCCACATAATTTGCTGAGCGAGTAAAATCTACCGGTTCACGAAACAGAAAGACGCGCTCACCCGCATCTACGCTTCCCCTTTCGGCGTCTCTGATCCTTGCCGTAACATTTCCATCATCAATAATGGGACCTGTTGACAGAGCGAGGCTGTAAGATGACGTCATCCGGTTGTTTCTTGTATCCGATACATCAGAGCCCATCACAATAATAACTGTGGTGTTTTCCGGTAACGGATCGTTGAATTCTACAATAGCCGTTCTTCTGCTAAAGCTTACATCAAACTGAATCCCTAGACTCGGCTCTATGGAGATGTTTCTGCGAACAGAGGCCCTGTCGGGAAATTTAGAAAACTCAAAGCGTACCTCATCACCGGTGAAGTTTGTAGTGCCCAGATCAGGAGTGGTTGAAACGATTACAGGGGGCGTTCTGTCTGGCGGACCGCCCGTTGGCCCAATTGGAGTGGCACAACCATAGAAAAGAAAAAAACCGGTCAGAAATATGAAGGATAAAAAGCGCTGTGCGTTCAATCTTTAGGATATGGAGTGAATTATGAATTTGATAAGATAACGAACATTCTGAGTTTTTATGAAGTGGATTTCTGAATGATTGCGTTCAATTACAATCAGCTCTCCCCAACCTTACCCATATTGATGACCTCCATGTTTTTCACTTTACCGGAACTGATCTCAAACCGCACGATTGTTCTATAGAGGTGAAATCCATGTTTTCCTGCAGCACCGGGATTCACAAAAAGCATTTTATTTAGCGACTGATCTCTGGCAATTTTAAGAATGTGCGAATGCCCGCAAATAAACACATCGGGAGGGTTGGTTTCAATTTCATCCCGAATTGGAATGCAATATCGTCCGGGTAATCCTCCTATGTGAGTCATCCAGATATCCACTCCTTCCCTTTCAAAACGCTGGTGCAGGGGATACTCTTTTCGAACATCTTCGCCATCAATATTTCCATACACTCCAAAGACCGGAGCCACACTCCTCAGCTGTTTGGCAATCGCAATGGTTCCAAAATCACCCGCATGCCAGATTTCATCACATTCAGAGAAGTAATCCAATATTCTGGGGTCTAAATAATTATGAGTATCCGATAATAGCCCTATCTTCATCTGTCAGCTTATTTTTTTTACTTTTTTGGATGATAGGAAACCCCACAATCGGGTGCAATCCAAATCAGGAACTATTTAATTAAAATCCGCCGGATCAGGGAAATGAAAACCTCGTTCAGTATAATTATCGTTACGTGGAACGGACTCCATCATCTGAAGAATTTCCTACCCTCTGTTGTAAAAACCGACTACACTGAATTTGAGATTATAATTGCTGATAACTGTTCGAACGATGGCACTGCTGAATGGATCAGAAACCATTATCCCGGCTGCCGGATTGTAACGTTCGATCAGAATTACGGCTACTGTGGAGGGAATAACCGTGCAGTACCCTACGCAACGGGCGACGTTCTAATTTTCCTAAATAACGATGTGCGTGTTCAGGCCGACTGGCTCACTCCCTTAGGTCGTTCGTTTGAATCCGGTGGTGCAGATATCGTACAGCCCAAAATACTCTCACATAAAAATCCTGCTAAATTTGAATATGCGGGTGCGGCAGGCGGCATGATCGACAGGCTTGGATACCCGTTCTGCAGAGGCCGCCTTTTTGAACATCTGGAGGAAGATCACGGTCAGTATGATGATGAATCGGAGCTATTTTGGGCCAGCGGTGCGGCTATGGTTATTCGAAAAGAAGTGTTTATAAAATTAGGCGGCTTCGATGAAGAGTTTGAGTTCCATATGGAGGAGATCGACCTCTGCTGGAGGGCATGGAACAGAGGCTATAAAACCAAATTTCAGCCTGAAAGCGTGGTGTATCACCTTGGGGGCGGTTCCCTGCCAATGGAATCACCGCGTAAAGTCTATTACAACTACCGCAACAGCCTTATGATGCTCACCAAAAATTTGTCATCCGGCCTGTTTGCCAAAATTTTCTTACGACTCTGCCTCGATGGCGTTGCCGGAATGCGATCACTGCTGTCATTAAAGCCGGGTGAAACAGCTGCAATCATTAAATCTCATTTCGGCTATTACAGGCGGCTGCCTTCTGTTTTGAAGAAACGTAAATTACTCGAAGACTCAGGCGGGTTACTGCCGGATAAAAAAACCCCAATTTATAACGGGTTAATTATTTTTGATTATTTTTTGAAAGGAAGTAAAAAATTTACGGACATTGACTTTGAAGAGGAGTAATTCAAAATTGAACCCTTTGATTGGAAAGACTTCTTCATAAATACTGCCATTATATTTGTAATCGAACTTAGGTTTCTGATTATTTCTTTTAACCCGTTTACCCTTTTGCAGTAAATGGAATTTTATACTCTTATATATCTGTTAGTAGCACAAAATTAACATACAAAGCGCGTTTATTTCGGGGTTTAGATGACAGATGATAAATATGATATTATAATTGCCGGTGCCGGTGCCTCGGGTCTCAGCCTTATTTGGTACATTTTACAGTCAGAAATACTGCGACACAAAAACGTACTTCTGCTCGATCTGTCTCTCAAACCAACAGACGAAAAGACCTGGTGTTTCTGGGAAGACAACGATTTACCTGAAAAAGATTTAATTCATCACTCATGGAGTACGCTGCAGGTAAGGGCGTTTGATAACATTTATAGTGAAAAGTTAAGCCGATACCGCTATATGTGCATGCGAAGCCTCGACTATTCAGCATCCATATTAAAAATGGCGCGAGAGCACGCTTCCATTACGTGTCTGGAAGCTTCAATTAAAGGTTTTGATTCTGCAGACGATCGTGGCATCGTTCATACGGATAAAGGCAGTTTTTCGGCTGAATGGGTTTTTCAAAGCGCAATTAAGCCGGCTAATTTTAATACTCAACCCGTTGATGTCAGTCTTAAACAGCATTTTATGGGTCTTGAAGTTAAAACGAAGGAGCCGGTTTTTGACCCCAATACTGTGATGTTGATGGATTTTGACACCTCTCAAAAACACGGCGTCACCTTTTTTTACGTGCTCCCCTTTTCAAAAACAGAGGCGCTGGTAGAATACACTTTTTTTACAGCAGACGTACTTACTGAAGAGGAGTACCTGGCCGGGATTCGAAGCTACCTGAAAAATCGCTACGACCTGAATGAGCAGTGCTACAAAATAACCCGATCTGAAATCGGCGCCATCCCCATGGAAGACCGCCGCTACTCCCCGTGGTACAACAGCCGGGTAATGAATACCGGTACCGTTGGAGGCCTTACTAAACCATCTACGGGATATACATTTACCCGCATTCATCGCCATTGTAAGTCTATCGTTGAGGCTCTTGAGCAGGGAAAAACACCCCCGGTAACAAACCGGTCCGACTACCGTTTCCGCGTCTACGATATGATGCTCCTCTACCTGCTCGATTCAGACCCGGCAATCTGTAAAACTATTTTTCACGACCTGTTTAAACGAAATCGTTTTGACAAGGTACTTCAGTTTCTTGAAGAGGATACGCATCCCGGCCAGGAGATCTCTATTTTTTCAACTCTCCCATATACGCCCTTTTTCAAAGCGATCTATAAAATGAAACACCGCATTTTAACCGGAGCCTGATGCGCCATTCCGATTCAACGCTAAATTTAGTTACGATTATTGCAAGCGTGCTGTTTATTACCGCTGCACTACTTGTACCTCATTTTGCCGATGGTATCGCCATTTGGGTTGTGTTGGCCTCCGTGTTTATCATTGGGATTCCGCACGGCGCTATAGATCATGTGATGGCGGCAGAGCTTTACAACCTGAACCAGACCCTGAAAGACCATCTGCTATTTTACGCCAGCTATTTGCTGGTGATGGTGATTGTTGGGGCTCTCTGGATTTTCTACCCGGTCTGGGGAATGATTTTTTTCCTGGTCATCTCCATCTACCATTTTGGCCAGGCAGATATGGAAGATTTCCTCGCAGAAAAAAGGTCCGGCAACCGGCTGCTTCATGTCAATCGCGGCCTGCTGATTATCGGCCTGATTGTGTTTTCTGATACAACCGTAACCTATCCAATCATGGCTGATGCAATGAGAATTAGCCAGGCTCAGTTCAGTGGCCTTATGCCAGATCCCCAAATTGCAATAGCTATGCTGGCGGGAATTTATATTACCGCATCACTATTTGGTATTGTTGCCAACAGAATGAAGCGAACCGGCACCTATGTTTTAGATAGTGCCCTTCTCGCATCGGTGTTAATCCTTACCGGCCCCCTGATCGGCTTTGGACTCTATTTTGCACTTTGGCATTCAGCCGGACATATAAACGAGATGAGGGAATTTTTTGAGAACAGGGGAAAGTTTCTGTCCATCGGCCAGTTCTATAAAAAAGCACTGCCATTTACCCTGGTCTCAATTTTTGGATTGGCCCTGCTAATGGGCGTTAACGTGACATTAAACCTGGAGAATCAATTTCTATCTTTAATGTTTATTTTGATTAGCGTTTTGACGCTTCCCCATATGTTGATTGTGGAGAGAATGTATGAGGAGAAGAAACAGGCCTGAATTCTGTTCAACAGGCTCATACATCCTGAAATGCCTTTACAGAGAAAACCGGAACTCATCACTGACTTCCACAGAAATCTGATGAACAAACAGATACAACTTTTAAAAAAACGTTTAGGTACCTGATTTGTAGCTTGTATCGATTCCGCTTAAAACTCCAATAAAAATCACAGCTATGAGAATCATTTCAACACTCCTGTTTGCCGCTCTCTTATTTCCACTCCTCGCTCAGCACCCGCTAACGAGCACCAGAAGGTGGTTTGTCCCGAAGGGATCCCTCACGGGGAAGGCACTGGCTGACAGCGCCTTCGGTAAGCCAGCTACCATCTTTGCAACAGCATGTAAAAGAACACTTGCCAATTATGGCAACTTACCCTTTACTTCAAGGCACACACCTCAGTTCGATTAATAAATAATTCCATTATTTCAGTATAAAGTCTCCCCTAACATGGGGCTCATTTTTTGAACACGCAGCGTAAGCGCAGTGAAATATAGAGGGGTGTCCATTGGTTTTTTCCATGCATCTGATTGACACCCCTCCCTCCCCGGGAAACTTCACCCTGGGCGCAAGCGCAGGGGAAACTATCCCCCTCAATCTCGCCCCGAAAGTCGGGACTAAAAAAACACCAGCTGGCGCGGGATAAAAGAGGAGCCCTTTATTAAGGGGGACTTTTAGGCTCATGATTTAACAATCGAACTCAGGTTACAAAGATGCCAGATCCGTGGCCCGTTTTACGCTCTCTGATCTGCATGAGCGATTGGAACGTCGACTTGCCCCACCCACATACAACTTTGATACTTACACAAGGGCGCATCTAGCTGAAACCAAAGAGAGAATAAAAAGTGCACTTGAGGCCGGGTTCAGCCTCCAAAACTGAGACATTTATTAAAAAAAACGGTGTGCTCTCCACAGCCACTGTTTATTTTGCCATGACTCTCTGCAGAAATAATTTATGCGCTTATGTGGTGACAGATGCCCCTGCGACATCATCGTCGCAGGGGCATACATAAAAATTATGGGGTGATATTGGCCTGGATAAGATCACATCAGACAGCTTCCCGAATAGAAATAACTGGATGGAATTAATTTTTTGAACTACCGGAGATCATATGATAGGGTCAGTTCTTGAATTGTACCCGCTCAGTTCTGAACTTTTAGGTTGTATACAACCCGGGGAAGAATGGAGAGCTTTTCGGTAGAATTCAAATAGGCGCGCTGATCAAATACGTTGTATTTGTTTTCAACAATTTTATCGAGAATTCGGCTGTAGTTTTCTCTTGCAAGCAGAACCGGCAAACGGCTGTCTCTGTTCAGCATGTCGATCCCTTTGTCGGCCCGATTGTAGTAGTTTCTTGCACGTTCAATTTGAAACTTCATAAAGCGGATAAATTCATCCGACATATGGCCGCTTCTTAACGACTCTTCAGATATATCAAACTCTCTGAGCTCTTCAGCAGGCAGATAGATTCTGTCGCGTCTCAGGTCCTCTCCAACATCTCGAAGAATATTTGTCAACTGCATTGCAATTCCAAGATCGGCGGCATAGTTCAGTGCTTCATCATCCTTGTAGCCAAACACTTCACTGGTCATCAGCCCAACAACAGAGGCTACTTTGTAAGAGTAATCATACAGTTCATCGAATGTTTTATAACGGCTTTTGGTGAGATCCATTTTCACACCGTCGAGCAGAAGCAGGGGAAGTTCGAGTGAGATATCAAATCTGTTTAGTGTGTCAGAAAACGCTATCAGGATTGGATCGTTCTGATCAACACCCTTGTAAGCGTCAATTAGATTTTTCTTAAAAACATCCAAACGCTCATAAATTTCGAGATGGCTAATTTGATGATTATGAATCAAATCCTCAGCCTCATCCACCAGGTCATCGAGATATCTGCATAGTCCGTATATTGCAAAAATGCTGCGTTGCTTATGGTTTGGTAAGAACCGTGTAGCCATATAAAACGTCTTTGCGTGTACTCTCGTAATCATACGGCAGTGAGCGTATGCTCTCTGTAAACCCAGATCTTCTATCTCTGCAATAACTCCTTTATGAAAATTTGTTTTTTCATAGATTGGCCTGAATATTGTGATTGGTAGACGAAGTAAATTATTCATGCTAGCTTTTAACGGGTTTTGCTTGAGCAGTGCTGTCATCAATATTGTAAATGTTACGTTTATAAAGAATCGTTCCCTGCCAAAGAATTAAAGTATTTATGTTGAATTAATTTCATTATTTTTTCTCATTATATACAATATTTGTATTAAGCAGTAAATTGACCTTTAAAGTTTTACTAAATACGCAATGGCTCCTCAAAAAAAAATCACTATCTATCAGGTTGCTCAGCGCGCCGGTGTTGCAATTTCTACCGTTTCACGTGTTCTGAATAACTCACCAAATGTTTCTCAATCTACCAAAGATAAAGTTGATGAAGCAATTAAAGACCTGAATTTTCGTCCACAGGTATCCGCCCGGAAACTTGCCAGCCGCAAACCACAAATGCTGGCTATTGCCGTACCTTCTTTCACAACGCCCTATTACAATGAAGTTTTAAAAGGCGTTAAAGATGAAATCGGAGATTTGGACCTCGACATTGTCATATACAATACCGGATCAAAAAACCCCGAAGAAGGGATTGAGAATTTTTTCAATCGCGGCACCGCTGATACTATCATAAC
Source organism: uncultured Rhodohalobacter sp. (assembly GCA_964644975.1). Taxonomy (GTDB): domain Bacteria; phylum Bacteroidota; class Rhodothermia; order Balneolales; family Balneolaceae; genus SW132. The sequence goes on along the minus strand of CAZXYQ010000054.1, from coordinate 3,993 downwards.
CATAAGTATCGATATCACAGACAACGTCCACCAGAAGTTACAGTCGTCAGATATACCTATTGTACTTGTTGGCAGCAGTCACCCAATGTACAATTTCTTTGAACTCAACAATCAGAAAGGCGGATTTATGGCGGGAGAGCATCTCGTTAAACAGGGGTTTAAGACATTTGGCATGATACTTCCGGCTATAAACACTAAGATCTCGCTGCTGCGCTACAATGGATTTATTGATGCGCTGAAAGAGTTCAAGATGCCAATTAATGATAAATTTTTTGTTCGTGGAGAGAGTAAGAAACATGCCGGATTTACTGAAGAAGCCGGTTTTGAAGCGATTTATGAATATGATAAAATGGGTGAGTATCCCGATGCAATTTTCTGCTCGAACGACACGCAGGCCATCGGTGCCTACCACGCTCTCTCTAAGCTTGGATTAAGAATTCCCGAAGATGTAGCTATTATGGGATATGATAACATCAAGTTTACAAAATACCTGGATCTCACAACCATTGATCAAAAAATGTATAGCGTTGGGGTTGAAGCTACAAAACGGCTCGCTCAGATTATCAGGAATAAAGACGATCATAAAATTCAAAAAACGATCGACCCTGTCCTGGTGCCAAGAGGTTCAACTAAACGCGATTAATTAAACAATGTCTGAATCTGAACGGGAAAATGATCTGCAAAACTGTGTCTATTCAACCAGCTGCCCCGGGCTCGATGCGCCCTACAAAGGAAAAGTGAGGGATGTTTACAGCCTGAACGACAGCACGCTCGGTATCGTAGTAACCGATCGCATCAGCGCCTTCGATCACATCATGAAAGAAGCCATTCCTTTCAAAGGACAGATCCTGAATCTGCTCTCAAAGTTTCAGTTTGAAGCCGTGGGCGATATTCTGCCTACACACATGATTGATGTACCGCACAACAACGTAACTATCGCCAAACGATGTGAACCTATTCCAATTGAAGTTGTGGTACGGGGATACCTAACCGGGCACGCATGGCGCGAGTATAAAACCGGCAAACGAACGCTTTGCGGCGCGTCTATGCCATCCGGTATGATTGAGAATCAGGCATTTCCAGAGCCGATACTCACCCCCGCAACTAAAGCTGAAGAGGGACACGATGAAGATATTTCGCCCAATGAGATTCTGAACTCCGGTATTGTAGAAAAAAAGCTCTGGAATGAAATCCGGGAAAAAGCGTTTACACTCTTTGAACGCGGTACTCAAATTGCGGCGGATCAGGGACTCATTCTTGTGGATACAAAATATGAGTTTGGTCTGTGGAACGACGAGCTCACGCTGATTGACGAAGTTCACACGTCCGATTCCTCCAGATATTTCTACAGTGAAGGATATGAGCCCCGACTTGAAAATGGCGAGCCTCAAAAACAGCTCTCAAAAGAATTCCTGCGCGAATGGCTGATGGAGAAAGGATTCAGGGGACTCGAAGGACAGGAAGTACCCACACTGCCAGACTCTTTTCGATGGAGCGTCTATAAGCGCTATAAAGAGCTATTCGAAGTGCTGACTGGGGATACTTTTCTGCCGGCCGACACCTCTGCTTTTGATGAAGAGCTCGAAGATATTTTGAAGCGGTACGTTTAATATAATAGCCTTCAAACTAGCGTCAGATTTTGTCTGCTTTTGCATCAAGAGTTAATATCAATTCACGCTTGTCTAAAAAGCTTGAAGCAGTTACTGTAATTCTACGATATAAACCTGAGGTGATTTAAAATAGGGCTATATACTGAACGGTAAATCGCTGCTTATAAACCTTTAATTGTGCACTATGCTGTTCGAATCTAATTTCTACGAAGTACTCTTTGTAACCCTCATCGCAGGATTAATTTTAACCATTGCATATAAATTCTGGGTGGGAGTCAAAACAGATGAAGTAGATAAAGCTTTCTTAAATTTCAAAATCAGCATAGTCTCAACAGGCATCTTATGTATGATTTTATTGCTTTTACTTCCGACACCTTCTTTTTTTTCATTTAGTATACAAACAGTGAATGATGTACAGTCGAATGAGGAAGTAATCGCATATTTACAGAATTATGAGATTGGATTGAACAGAATAACGCAGGTACTCTATTTCTTTATCTTCATTTTCGTTTGGGGATTCTTGTCATCCGTTTATTACGTTACTAGGGTATTTAATAAAATCAGAGAAGAAGAGTTAAGTACTAAAGTGAAGATTTCAACCTAATTGAACCGGTTGAACCTTTTCCGATAGGTGCATCCGCATATCGTGCACAATCGAAGTGACAACTCACCCGAATGCAGCTCCAATCAAAACGGCCACCGCAAGGTCCACACGTTTCCGCGCATGATGAACTTCTTGAAATCTTCTTTTACACTCATGTATCTATAAATTTATTTCCGTTCGTTGATTAGATGAAGCAACGAACGAATAAAAAAGATGAGCTAGGATAATTCAGAACTGAAAAAGTGAAATAGCTAATTACAAATAAATAGATAACAAAACCCCAAAGGCGGGTGTGATGTGATCCGATATCCGATTTCACTTTTCACTTTTCACTTTTCACTTTTAATGATTGCTACAGAATTTAATTCCCAAACCATTTACATTGCCGCCACGCGTCCATGCTGCGGCTGTATGGTAATCTCTTCTACAAGGGTTCTTTCGGTAAGCTCCGTCATTTGAACAATCAGCGAGGCAACGTCAGATGGATTTATCAGCCTATCGGGGCTCATCTCGGATTCATCCCACGAAGGCGAGTGCGTCTGCCCCAGGTTGATTGCAGTTATACCAATATCGGTATTTTGTAGTTCGGCCCTTAATGAACGAGTGTAGCCAAGAAGTGCATGTTTAGCAGATGAGTAGGCACCGCTCTCCGCAAGGCCATATAGTGCCCCAATGGAACAGACATTAACAATCAGTGCACGGTCGAACTTTTTTAGTGAACTCAAAAATCGATCTACAACATTTACAGTAGTAAACAGGTTCAGATCAATCTGCTTCTGAAACTCAGAATTAGACGTTTCAGAAACAGGCTTATACAAATAGCTTCCGGCGTTGTTAATAATAATTCCCGGCTCAGGGAATCCATTACCGATTGAGATTTTTTTTAGCTTGTCAATATCCGTGGCATCACAGGCGATAATTTCTACCCGCTCAGCACCTGCTTTTCTGCAGAGTTCTTTAGTCTCTGTCAGTTTCTGTTCACTTCTTGCAAGCAGCAGCAGCGGACGGTTGGTTTTGGCAGCAAATGTAATAGCAATACTTCGCCCAATTCCCTGGCTGGCGCCGGTTATCAGTACAGATGAATTTTTGTAAATCATTAGGGTACATCAATAAATTTATGAGTTTGAAGACTAATCCCCCACTCGGGATTTTGTTTTACATAGTCTACAATCAATTTTATTGACGATGGCGTTTCCCACTCCGGCTGCAGAAGCAGGCGTGTTGACGACGGGCACTTTTTGGCGTTCTCTTCTGCCCACTCAATATCTTTATTTTTCAAAACCACTACTTTCAGCTCATCAACATAGGGGAAGTTCTCTTCCAGCGGTTTTTTAAAACGTTTAGGGGAGAGCGTCACCCAGTCGAGCTGACCGGATAGCGGTGACGATCCGCTTGTTTCGATGTGTACATCAAGTCCTTCCTGTTTCAGCCTCACCGACAGAGGTTCAAGATTGTGAAGCAGTGGTTCACCTCCTGTTATCACGGCAAATTCAGCTCCGCTATCTACAGCGCGCTTTACAATATCACCGGTCTTAGCGCGGGGGTGTTTCTCTTCATCCCAACTATCTTTCACATCACACCACCAGCAGTTAACATCGCAGCCCGCTGTTCGAATAAAGTAAGCCGGTCGCCCGGTATGGGCCCCTTCTCCCTGTATGGTATAAAAATCTTCCATCAGGGGATATTCAACCTCATCGAGCCCTTTACTTTTTTCCACTGCTTTTAAAACCGTTGATTTTTTAAACATCTTTATCCGTGTATTCTACCCAGCTTGTCTCT
>CAZXYQ010000053.1:0-17507 GCA_964644975.1 uncultured Rhodohalobacter sp. | reverse complement strand
TTATCGATACATCCGGAGAGTCGTTGTCCAGAAGAAATTATCGTACGGAAAGCACTTCTGCCCCGATGCAGGAAACGTTAGCTGCAGCTATTATCAAATCAACCCTATGGGAACCGGGTCACCATTTTATCAACCCGATGGCCGGCGGTGGAACTCTCGCTATTGAGGCTGCACTGATGGCCGCAAACAGAGCTCCCGCCTCTCTTCGAAACAACTTTGGATTTATGCATGTGAAAGGATTCGATACCGAAATCTACTACACTATTCGGGATGAGGCTAAAAAGGGAGTTCGAAAAGAGATCGAGGGCACCATTATTGTGTCTGACATTAGCCCGAAAGCAGTTGAAGCCTCAAGGAAAAATGCCGCTACTGCCGGTGTTGATCATCTCATCCGGTTTGAAACCTGTGATGTAGCCGATACTCCGGTGCCGGACGGGCCCGGGGTTATAGTGATGAACCCTCCATACGGAATTCGGTTGGAGCCGGGCGAAGATCTGCGGCCTCTCTATAAAAAGATGGGCGATTTTTTGAAGCAGGAAGGCCCTGGAAAAACCGGCTACGTGTTTACAGGAAACAGCGCTCTCGCAAAAAAAGTGGGCCTGCGAAGTAAGAGCAGAACCACCTTTTTTAACACCACAATAGAGTGCAGATTGCTTGAGTATGAACTTTATAGCGGTACGAAAAAGTAGAGATCTGAGTTCGATTAACAGACTTCTTGAATTAACTAAGAAGAAGTCCCCATTTTTCGCCGCAGGCATCCAATCGGGGAAGAGGGACTTTTTATAGTTAATATTCAACAATCGAACTCAGGTTGGAAGATTCCCTTTTTATCAGAATCGATATCCTACTGATATAATGAATCCGCTTGTTTTTTGGGTAAATTCGAATTCATCGAAAATATCGTCGAAGAAATCATCAAACCCATCGTCGAATTCATCATCAAACTCCTCTTCAAATAGCGAGTCATCAAAAATATTTGTAAGCCCAATATCGTAGCGGAGATCCACTGAGAGGTTTCCAAATTCCATGCCAGCCCCAAGTACAAACCCGAAATTAAACGATTTATAAAATTCGTCGATATCATCATCGTCGCCAGAAGATGCACTGGCGCTGAGCAGATAACCAATTGACGGTCCGGCGACCACATAGGGAGAAAAATCGCGCTCCAGCGGGATGTTTGCGCGTGCAAGCAGTGGTATATCGAGATAATTAAAGGTCAGACTTACTGAATCGCCATCTCCATTATCATCAAAAAAATCATCATCTTCGACAAAATCGCCGCTGTCTGAACCCCCTTTTTGTACAAAAAGCAGTTCCGGCTGAAATGAGAAAATATTTGTTAGCGGAATCTCAGCAAACACTCCCGCAGCAAATCCTACTTTAGACCCGGAAGTCTCTGATGCATTGCCAAACCCTCCGAAACTTGCTTCTGTTTCGATTGAATAAATTGATAACCCTCCGCGTATGCCAAATCGTACATCATCCGGATTGATGGCGCCTTGTGCAAAAGTTATCTCTGATGTGAACAGTAAAAATATCGCTGTGAACGAAAGAATCCATTTTTTCATCGATCTTATGTTTAGTTATGATTGAATAATATGGTAGCGTGAAAAGTTCGAATATCGTGTCAAATTCCAGGTCAATAAAATTAAATAACTTTGGCGCTGCTCTCACAAAAGCTTGCGTCTGGAGAAATAAATTTCAAAATATCTTTAGCACTCCCCGCCCTCAAGCCAGTCATTCATTTAATTAAACAAACTCGCAGTCTGGCTCATAGCAAATCCATATACTGCTTTGTACGCCAACAAACCCGCCCCCCTGCTCATATTTCTTCACCACTCATATGCAGCTCCTCAAAATTGGCAGTTTTAAAAATTATCTACCACTATTCCCCACCAATGAGACAAAAATAGTAAAATAACCGCCTCTGGTTGATTTTTTTAAGATTTTAACGATCACTGATACAAGTGCAACCATAACTATAATATTTATAAAACATTCTTCTTGACATATATAAATGATTTGAAGTACATTGTGGTAAGAAGTGGGAGATTGTGGGGAACTAATTAGCAAGTTCCAAAAACTGCAATCCGCCTTATAAATATAGCAATCAATAAAAACACGGTTACCTGCCTGTGCCTAGTTTTAAAGGGGAATTTGAACATAGTGTAGACAATAAAGGCCGGGTGGCCTTCCCTGCTAAACTACGCAAAGCCCTAAGCCCTTCTGCAAACGAACAGTTCACCATTCTTCGCGGGATGGAAACTTGCCTCTATCTCTACCCCGGAGATGAGTGGGAAAAAGTGGAGGAGAAACTAACTGAAATCAGCAGTTTCAGCAAGCGCGGACGTACGGTTAAACGTAATTTCCTGCGATTTGCAGAAGACCTCTCACTCGACAAACAAAACCGTATTCCTATCCCCTCTCACCTCAAAGAGTATGCAGGCATTGATGGAACCGCCGTTTTTCTGGGAAATGGTGAAATGATCGAAATATGGTCGCCCGAAAAATTGAATGAGATCGACTCAAACCTAAGCATGGACGATTATGAAAATATGTTCGAGCAGGTGATGGGCGACAATACTACCGGGGAGAACTGATTTGGGCAACTATATACATCATACTCCGGTACTACTCAAAGAATCTCTTGACTACCTTATAACTGATCCCGATGGAATTTACATCGATACCACTTTGGGAGGCGGCGGACACAGTATTGAAATTTTAAGCAGACTATCTGGTAAAGGACGTCTCTATGGGCTAGACCAGGACGCCGAAGCACATCGTGCTGCTGCTGAAAATATTGGTGAAGATAGCCGCTTCACCCCCATTTCCGGAAATTTTGGATATTTAAAGACATTAATCAAACCGGACCTGCATGGTAAAATATCAGGCATTCTTTACGACTTAGGGGTCTCCACTCATCAAATTAAAGAAGCCGATCGTGGGTTCAGCTTTCAAAAAGATGGGCCCCTGGATATGAGAATGAGTGAGCTCACCGGAGTTTCAGCCCACCAGGTTGTAAATGAATACAGCTATGAAAAGCTCAGGGATATCATATTCCACTACGGAGAAGAGAGATTCAGCCGCGAGATTGCACAGGAGATCATCTCAAGGCGCCCGATCGAGACAACCGGAGAACTCCGGGATGCCGTTTCCGGCGTGGTATTCGGCAAGCACACCATTAAATCGATAGCACGCGTGTTTCAGGGCATTCGAATTGAAGTAAACCGCGAACTGGATGTTTTAAAAGATTCACTGGAACAGGCAATCGATATTCTGGCAACAAAGGGACGCATTGTAGCGATCTCCTATCATTCGCTTGAAGACCGAATCGTAAAAAATTATTTCAAGAGCGGAAACGAGAGTGGAACCATTGAAAAAGATTTTTACGGCAATCCGCTCAATCCGCTAAAACCACTGACCAAAAATATTATCACACCGGGCGAACATGAAATTAAGGCCAACCCTGCATCACGCAGCGCAAAGCTCAGGGTTGCAGAAAAGATTGGAGAACGAGAATGAATTACCTGAAGTCCACGCTCAGCAAGAGCAAGTCAAAAGCCAATCGCAGGATTATCTCCGGCGGTGAACCGGCTGAAAGAAAACGAAAATCGATTTTTGATTCAGCGGGATCAGCCGGCAGCGGCTCTGCTTCGCACGGACAAAGAATAAAACCGGAATCTGCCAAGAAAAAGGCACTTCCTAAAGTTGCGCCGTGGAAAGTGATTCTGGCAAGCATATTGGTTGCAACATGCGGACTTCTGTATATCAGCCATGTCTTTAGCACTCAGCAAACTCTTATGGAAGTTCAGCAGCTCGAAAACGAATTCAATAAGGCGCAGAGAATATATGAAGAGCAGCGCCTGTCGTACGATCGAATGGTAGGCCCGAAAGAGATCTATCAGCAGGCTCGTCAGCAAGGATTTATCAACGCCGGTCCGGCCGATCAAATCATCATTTCCGAACCTTAACAATTCCATGAACCACCGCACATCCATAATGAGCCGAATGTTTATCCTTATGGGGCTGCTATTGCTGCTCCCGTCGGCTATTCTTGTGCAAATTTTTCGGGTTAATGTTGTTGAGGGGGATGGACTACGTGAACTATGGAGCTCGCAGGCGATCGACTATATACCCATTCCGGCACAGCGCGGGAATATATACGATGCCGGCGGCTCACTTCTGGCAACCAATTCAGTGGTCTATAAAATTGCGGTTGATCCGTACTATCCGGGCATTACCCGGGATGATCTCAATGATGTGGGTACGGTACTCAGCCGGCATACTGGCAGATCTGCTGTTTATTACCGCAATAAAATCAGAAACGCTCCAACCAATTCCCGATATATCGTATTGGAGCGCAGCATTTCAGTACAGGCCTATGACGACGTAAGAGAACTTGGCATTCGCGGTGTTATTCTTGAAGAAGAGTATCGCCGAAACTACAACTTCGAAACCCTGTCAGCTCATTTACTCGGCTATGTAAATCACAATATGGACGGAATGTCGGGCCTGGAAGCCAACTACAACCAGATTTTAAAGGGTGAGAACGGGCTTCAGCAGGTACGGCGCGATCGTTCAAACCGAATTTTCGCCTATGTAGGTGCTCCTCGTCAGCAGCCGCGCCAGGGCTTGTCGCTTCACACCACGATCGACTCCTATGTTCAGGCGATTGTTGAAGAAGAGCTCGAAAATGGAATCAAAAGCACGCGAGCCAAACAGGGAACAGCCATTGTGATGGATCCCAAAACCGGTGCCATAAAGGCGATGGCAAATTACCCAACATATGATCCAAACTCGCCGGCTTCCAGCGATACTGAAAATCGCCGAAACTTTGCGATCTCTGATATGTTCGAACCAGGCTCCACATTTAAACTCGTAACCGCAATTGCGGCTGTGGATCAGGGAGTCGTGGATTTCGATGAGATTTTTGAAACTCCGGAGAATGGCCGAACACAAATTCAGGGTCAGTGGATGCGCGATCACGATCCTCTTGGTAACCTCAATTTTAAACAGGCGATCGCAAAATCATCCAACATTGTCACCTCCGAAATCGCAATGCGTCTTGATCCTAAAGAGTACTATCAGTACGCCAGGAATCTTGGTTTTGGCACAACAACCAATATCGATCTACACAATGAAGTGGGTGGTCGCCTGCAGCGTCCTTATGAATGGAGCGGTGTAACACTTCCCTGGATGTCCATCGGGTACGAAGTACAGGCTACTCCCCTTCAGATTGTACAGGCCTACAGCGCTTTTGCAAATAAAGGAAAGATGATGAAACCGTTCGTTGTGAGTCATCTTACCGATGAACTGGGAAATGTGAAAGAAAAGACACACCCCTCCCTTGTTCGGCGAATTGCTAAGGAAGCGACCGTAGAAAAACTGATGCCCGTATTTGAGGAAGTTGTCAGTGATTCCGGTACTGCGGGTTGGGCAACCGTTGAAGGCCTCCGTATTGCAGGAAAAACCGGGACGGCTCAAAAATATATTGGCGGCCGGTATACTACGAATTATAGAGCCTCTTTTGCAGGATTTTTCCCTGTTGAAGATCCCTCATATGTGATCCTGGTACTTCTTGATGAGCCAAAAACAAGCTTTTATGGAGGGTTTACCGCCGGTTCCGTTTTCAAAGAAATTACTACACGCATTGCAGGACTCGACAACTCCATACGCAGAAGCGTCACGCGGGAGGCACCCATTGCTGCCGGTAACGAAACGGTAGTCCCGCAAATGGTTGGTCATCAGCTTTCTTCTGCGACCTCTATTCTCAAGGCGAACGGCATAAAATATAAGACAACAGGCAGCGGCTCCTATATTATTGACCAGTCTCCGCTTGCATCAGAAAAAATTTCGCGAAACTCTTCGCTTGAATTGAAGTTGGGTGAGTTGAAGGATAACGAAACACCCGATGGATTTGTGAGGATACCCGAATTGAGAAACATGAACATGAGAAAAGCCTCTTCAATTATTCGCAGTCTTGGCCTTGAATTTGAGATGATTGGCTCCGGCACGATTTACAATCAGTTTCCGCTGGCAGGCGAACTGATGAGGGAAGGCCGAACAGTAACCGTTCGCGGCAGAGCACGCTCCATGGAAAATGTAACCCTAATGGCGGCTCAGGAATGACCTATAAAGAACTAGTAGCATTTTGTGATCCGGCAACCGTGATGGGCAGCACCCCGAATGAAATTGGTAATCTTTGTCAGGATACTAGAAAAATAAATCCGGGAGATGTCTTTATAGCCATCAAAGGACATACCAGCAACGGTCATGATTACGTAGAAGCTGCCGCCCGGAATGGAGCTTCCGTCATCATCTCTGAGAAGCCTGTTAAAATCAATACTAATTCTGCCGTCGTAGTAGTAAAAAGTACGCGATCACTTATCGGCCCTCTCGCTCAGAAGATGGCTGGTAATCCCGCCGAAAAACTTACCATAACAGGAGTTACGGGCACAAACGGAAAAACAACGGTTGCAACACTCATATGGCAGGCATTAACGGAGTTAGGACAACCGGTGTCACTTCTGGGCACAGTTGAAAAACGATTTAACAAACGCATCGGAACAAGTGCGTTAACTACTGCTGATCCAATTGAAATTGCGCGAGACATGAAGCGGATGGTTAATATCGGCAGCAAGTTTTTGGTTATGGAGGTCTCTTCTCACGCTCTTGAACAACAGCGGACAGACGGCATTCCTTTTTATGTATCGATATTCACAAATCTGAGCCTCGATCACCTGGACTATCATAAAACGATGGCTCAGTATGCATCAGCAAAAAAACGGCTTTTTGACAACATGGCTCCAACCGACTGGGTGATCTCTAATTTTGACGACCCACGCGGCGAATGGATTACCGGTGATACAGCTGCAAGAGTTCTTGGAATCTCGTTTGAAAAGCACTCTACCGTTCAAGCTGATATAGTTAGGTCTGATGCTAAAGGAACACAAATTGATATTGAAGATCTTCAGCTGAGAACTCCTCTGATTGGCACTTTCAATGCATATAACGCGGTTCAGGCACTTCTTGCTTGCACGGCACTCGGTTTTGATGGCACTCACATTGCCGAAGCGCTCGAAACCTGTCCCGGTGCTGCCGGACGGATGGAGCGGATAAATCGTCCTGAAAATCTGGATCACGAGCCGATTGTAATTGTAGACTACGCTCATACTCCTGACGCTCTCAAGAACGTGAGCAGAACACTTGCAGAGATGAAAGAGGATTCGCAAAACCTTGTGATTCTGTTCGGCTGCGGTGGAGACAGGGATAAATCCAAGCGGCCCCGGATGGCAAAAATTGCTGCGGAATACGGAGACCAAATTATGGTAACCTCCGACAACCCGCGAACAGAAGATCCCGAAACAATCATATCTGACATCCTTAAAGGATTTGATGATACTTCAACCGTTTACAGCAATGTATCGCGCAGAGAGGCAATCGAGGAAGCTATTGAAAAAGCCTCCTCAACGGATATCATTTTGATTGCCGGCAAAGGGCACGAAACGTATCAGGAGATCAACGGTGAACGAACCCATTTCGATGATCGTGAAATTGCCCGAAAAGCTCTCGATACACGCAGATCTTCCGCTGCCAAAACTGACGGGGGCAACTGATGTTATACGAAATCATAAGCTGGTTAAATCAACTGTACAGCCCTCCCGGGTTTGGTGCCTTCGACTTTATTACCACGCGTACAGCTTTTGCGGCAGCCACAGCACTGATCATCAGCCTTCTGATAGGTAAAAAAATTATTGAGTGGCTGGAGCGAATGCAGCTCAAAGAAGTTATTCGCGATGATATTGGGCTTGATGGTCACCTTGCTAAAGGAAAAACTCCCACGATGGGCGGAGTTATTATTATCCTGGCTACCGTTATTCCCGCCCTTCTCTGGATGCGGATGGACAGCATTTATACATGGATGATTGTCTTTGTGATGCTGTTTCTGGGCGGAGTAGGGTTTATTGACGACTACATAAAAGTGGTAAAGAAAGACAAATCGGGACTTCAGGGATGGTTTAAAATTGCGGGTCAGATCACGGTTGGTCTCATTATTGGTGCACTGCTCTACTGGTGGCCTTCGTTTCAGGAATTTAATACGCTTTCTACTGTACCGTTTCTCAAAAATGTAAATATCGATTACGCTATTCTAGGTGAAACTCTCGGCTGGCTGATCTACATTCCCGTTGTCATATTTGTAATAACGGCCGTCAGTAACGCTGTAAATCTTACAGACGGACTGGACGGGCTCGCGGCGGGAACATCCGCAATTGCCGGTGTGATTCTCGGAATCTTTGCATATGTATCCGGCCGGGTAGACTTTTCAAACTTTCTGGACATCATATATTTGCCAGGTTCAGGAGAACTGACCATTTTCGCAGCTTCTCTTGTGGGCGCCTGCCTTGGATTTTTATGGTACAACACACACCCCGCCTCCGTTTTTATGGGAGATACCGGGTCGCTAGCCATTGGCGGAGCTCTTGGAGCTCTCTCATTAATGATCCACAAAGAACTTCTTTTGCCAATTATCTGCGGAATCTTTTTTGTAGAAACTCTTTCTGTCATTATTCAAACCACCTATTTCAAATACACGAAATGGAAGTACGGTGAAGGAAGACGGGTCTTTCTGATGACACCTATTCACCACCATTTTGAAAAAAAAGGATGGCCGGAATCAAAAATTGTAGTCCGGTTCTGGATTATAGCCATTCTGCTGGGCATCATTAGCCTCTTAACCCTGAAACTGCGATGATGGATCTAAAGAAGAGACATATTGTAGTTGCGGGCGGTGCAAGAAGTGGGGTTGCTGTTGCGCTTCTTTTGGCAAAAGAAGGTGCTGACGTTTTTCTGTCAGATTCAGGTACTATGACCGACAAGATGATTCAAAGACTTACTGAAGCAAACATTCCGTTTGAGCATAATGGCCATACTGATCGTGCCGGTAAAGGTGATTTTCTGGTGATCAGCCCCGGTGTTCCCACTACCTCGCCCATTGGGAAAGGGTATATCAGCGAGGGTAAAAAAATATACTCCGAAGTGGAAATAGCGAGCTGGTTCAATCAGAACCGAACCGTGGCTATCACCGGAAGCAATGGAAAAACGACTGTTGTTAACTGGCTTGACCACATGTGGAAAACAGCGGGCAAAGCGCATCTAACGGCAGGCAATATTGGTACTGCATTTTCCGAAGTGATCGGCGACACGGAGACTAAAAAAGATATCCTGCTCGAAATCAGCAGTTTTCAGCTTGATCATATTGACACCTTCAGGCCTGATGTAAGCGTAATTTTAAATATCACACCGGATCACCTGGACCGGTATCAAAACAATTTTGATTTATACGCCAAATCAAAGCTCAGGATTACTGAAAATCAAACCGCCCGGGATTGGTTTATCTACAACGCCGACGATCCGCTGCTACATGAATTTGCCTGCAGTTTAACGGGAAAAGCAGTGGCGCCACGAATGCTGGCCTACTCGCTTGAACGGAAAGTTGAAGAGGGATTACACCTGGAAAACGGACAACTCATTTTAACGTTCAATCAACAAAAACAAAAACTTATGGAGATGAACGAAATAAATCTGCCCGGCAGACACAACCTGAAAAATGGAATGGCAGCAGCACTTTCTGCGCGAGCCTGCGAAATTAAGAATGAGGTGATCCGCGAAAGCCTTCAGACTTTTGAAGGTGTTGAGCACCGTCTTGAGCAGGTTCGCGAGCTCAATGGCGTAAAATACGTAAACGACAGCAAGGCGACCAACATTAACGCCGTTTGGTGCGCTCTCGACAGTTTCAAAATACCGATGGTTTTGATTTTAGGCGGCAGAGATAAAGGGAATAACTACATGGAGCTGGAGCCGCAGCTTCGGGAAAAAGTTCACACAGTGATCGCACTCGGAGAAGCTCGCGAGGCGATAAAAACACAGCTTGGATCTATCGTACCTAATATGATGGAAGCCGAAACGCTGAAAGAGGCTGTAAAGATAGCTCATGACCGGGCAAGACGCGGCGAGATTGTACTTCTTAGCCCCGCTTGCTCGTCATTCGATATGTTCGAAAACTATGAAGACCGCGGCAGACAGTTTAAGCAAGCCGTAATAGACCTTTAACAAACAAAACAGGCACTACTATTTTATATACGTCACCAAATAGCAATTTAAGCACCATCATGGGCACAACGCCCGAAGAGGTGGAAACAAAGGGCCGCAAAAGCGATCGCATGCTTCTTGTATCTGTCATTGCCTTGATGATGTTCGGCGCACTGGCTGTCTACTCCTCCATCGCCTATTTTGCTCAGAGCCACAGTACAACAGCCGGCAGCCTGGTAACGGGACATATTTTCAAACTGGGGATTGCCTTTTTTGTAATGCTGATTGTATCAAAAATTGAGTACACCTACCTGGCAAAACTGAGCCGGTTTGCTGTTCTGATCAGCTGGGTACTTTTAATTTTCGTAATGATATATGGTGATCTCGTATTTGGAGCGCGCCGGTCGCTCTCTGTTGCAGGATTCTCTTTTCAGCCTTCCTCATTTGCAGCAGTGGCATTGATACTGCACCTGGCGGTTTTGATCTGCAAGAAACAGGAATATATCAAAGACTTTAAAAACTCCTTTCTGCCGATTATAATCTGGGTATCTGTCACCTGTCTGCTGATTGCTATGGAGGATTTCAGCAGCGCTGCCCTGCTGATGGCAATCTGCCTCTGCATGATGTTTGTAGGCCGGATGAGTATGCTGCAACTCTCTACAATTGTACTCATCGGGCTGATAGGTGGCACAGCTCTCATCATGAGCTCAGCGGAGCGTCAAAGCCGTGTGATGCAGTATGTAGGTCAGATAACAGAAATTAAAAATGACCGATTTGAGTCAGCTGCAGGATACCAGGCGCAGCAGGCCCACATTGCCATTGCACAAGGCAAACTTATCGGTGTGGGTGTTGGTAAAAGTACGCAGCGCGATTTCCTGCCTGCCCCCTACAACGATTTTATATTTGCAATCATCGCTGAAGAGTATGGCATGGCCGGCTCATTTGCGATTATTCTGGTTTTTTGTTTGATATTAATCAGAGGAATAGGGCATATCGCCCGAAATGCACGGGATCTGCTAGGTACGCTGATAGCCATGGGTGCAACTCTCATGATAACACTCTACGGATTTGTGAATGCAGCTGTAGCCACCGGACTGTTTCCCGTTACCGGTCTACCCATGCCGTTTATAAGCTATGGCGGCACCAGCATGCTCTTTACCGGCGTGATGGTTGGACTGCTGCTGAATATTTCGAAACATAATCGCCACAACGAGAAGAAATTTTACATCGGGTAGTCATGAACTCACTGAAACAGAAATCATCTGAAAAAATGGACAAGGTCACTCGTGGGCCGATACGGGTTCTGCTTGCCGCCGGCGGTACGGGCGGGCACGTGTATCCGGCTATCTCTATTGCAGATGCCGTATGTGAAGTGAGTCCGCAATCAGATGTCCTGTTTGTGGGTACGCGCGACAGAATGGAGTGGCAGGCTGTTCCGGATGCCGGTTATACCATTAAGAGTGTATGGATTAGTGGTTTTCATCGCCGGCTTACGGCCCAAAATCTACTTTTTCCTTTAAAACTGATTATAAGTCTGATTCAAAGCCGATCGATATTAAAACGGTTTATGCCGGACGTGGTTGTTTCATGTGGCGGATTTGCAGCCGGACCGATTGGCTGGGTTGCCGCCAAAATGAGCATTCCCATCGTGATACAGGAGCAAAACAGCTTCCCAGGGGTTACGAACCGATTGCTATCGAAACATGCAGACCAGATTTTTACAGCTTTTGAGGCAGCAGCTGAGTTTCTTCCGAAAGAAAAAATTAGGCTCACGGGAAACCCGGTTCGCAGCGGAATGGATGTGGAACACAAGACAGAAGCGCTGAATCATTTCAATTTCAGTAAGGATAAACCGGTTTTGCTAATTCTTGGCGGGAGCGGCGGCGCGCTCGCGTTAAATAACGCTATGGAGCACGCTCTGAATACACTCCACAATGAGATGGACATACAGATCATCTGGCAGTGCGGAGATAAATATTATGAGGGGGTATCATCTGAAATTGATGAAGCAGACTACCCAAACCTGAAACTCCTTGGGTATATCGACAACATGCCGGCCGCTTATGGCGCTGCTGACCTGGTTTTAACACGTTCAGGAGCAGGAACCTGCAGCGAATTGATGATGATCGGTAAACCATCAATCCTGGTCCCTTCACCAAATGTGGCGGGGGATCATCAAACCAAAAATGCTAAATCGATGGCTCAGAACGGTGCGTCCGTCCTGATTGATGAATCGGAACTGAAAGAGACAATCGCAGAAGAAATTAAGCGCCTCATATTAGATGAAACCACTTTAAACCAGATGTCCAAAGCTGCATTAAGCCTGGCTAAACCGAACGCGGCAAATGAAATTGCAGAAACCCTTTTTGAAATTGCAGAACGGAAAACGAAATGAGTAAAAAAATTCAGACACAACCTGTATTCGGCAGAACGAAACATATTCACATGGTGGGTATAGGCGGAATTGGTATGAGCGGTATTGCCGAAATTTTATTGATTCGCGGATATCGTGTAACCGGGTCAGACAGCAGCGTTTCTGAAACCACTAAACGGCTGAAGGAACTTGGTGCAACGGTGTTTCCGGGACACGATGCCTCGAATATTGACGGCGCCGACGTAGTGGTGTACACCAGTGCGGTAAAGGCAAAGGATAACGTAGAGACTCGTGAAGCGATGTCCCGTCAGATTCCGGTGATTAAGCGCTCGGAAATGCTGGCAGAACTGATGCGGATGAAGTATGGCATCGGCATAGCCGGAACGCACGGTAAAACCACCACAACCACCATGACAGGCCACGTTGTTCAGGACGGAAATTTTGATCCAACTATTATAGTGGGCGGTCGGGTTCACAGTTTTGATAAAACCAATGCGGTTGTCGGCAAAGGGGATATTCTGCTTGTGGAAGCCGACGAATACGACCGAACATTTCTTCGCCTCTCCCCTTCTATGGCGGTCATCACAAATATTGAGGCTGAACATCTCGACATCTATAAAGATCTTGACGATGTAAAGGAAGCTTTTATTGAGTTTGCCAATAAGGTTCCCTTTTACGGGGTTGTTATTGTATGTCTCGATGACGCAAATGTGCGCAGTATTCTGCCCGAAATTGATCGGAAAACGATAAGCTATGGATTTACGCCACAAGCGCAAGTCCGCGCTATTAACGTAGAACAGAGTGCATTCAACAGCACGTTTACACTGCTTTACGAAGATAAAGTTTTAGGGGAAGTCACCATCAAATCACCGGGTGAGCACAACATCAAAAATGCTCTCGCATCCGTAGCAGTGGGCCTGGAGCTCGGAATGAATTTCAAAAATATCAAGTCGGGACTGGAGCGATTCGAAGGTGTTTTCCGCCGTTTTCAGCCTAAATTGCAGCAGGATAACCTGATTGTGATAGATGATTATGCCCATCATCCCACTGAAGTGAAGGCCACAATTGACGGTGCACGCCGGGGTTGGAAAGACCGCAGGATAGTAGCTGTTTTTCAGCCCCACCTCTACTCCCGAACCCAGCAGATGTACAGGGAGTTTGGCCTCTCGTTTTTTGATGCCGAAGTGCTTGTCGTCACTGATGTTTATCCATCAAGAGAAAAGCCTATTGAGGGCGTTACGGGTAAACTGATAGCTGATACTGCAAAACAGTACGGGCATCGCGATGTCCATTATCTAAAGGATAAAACAGAGCTTCCTGGGAAGCTGAAGGAGATTGTTAAGGATGGCGATATTGTGATTACGATGGGTGCCGGAGATATTTATAGGTATGGCGAGCAGTTTGTAAACATCATCAAAAAACAGTAGGACAGTTTGGCAAAAAAGAAATCACATAAAAACAGTTTCTCATTCAGCAAAGCGGGCTGGGCTGGCTTCGCACTGTTGATGCTGGGGCTTGCTGTGTTTGCCGGGATCTACTTTGATCAAAATACCCGCATCACTGCTGTAGAGTTTACAGGTCACACGTTTACAAACGAGGCCGACCTTCAAAAAGCATTTGAATCGCCGGTTGGAGTACTGGCCGACAGCGTTAACTATAGTGCCATTTACAGCTCGGTACACGCCCTGCCGTGGGTTCGAGACGTGAATGTCCGAATGGCGTTTCGCGGGGTACTCACAGTAGAGATTGATGAACGTGACCCTGTCGGAATGTTAGCAGGAAACAGTCGTATGTCTTTTTTTGATGAAGACGGGGTTCTTCTTAAAGCACCTCTCGGCAAGCACATTGATGTTCCCCTGGTGTATGGGTTCCGCTCAGCAGCAGCGGGTGATACACTAAAAGGATCAGGTTTTGAGGAGGTTAAGAGCTTTTTAATCGCTTCAAAAAAAGAGCCCTTCACCTGGGCAACCATCAGCGAAGTGGCTTGGAATAAAAATGAAGGGGTAGTAGCCCTGAGCAGTGAAAACGGTGTAAAACTACTTTTTGGTCGCGGCGATTTCGACAATAAAGTTCAACACTGGAAAGAGTTTAACCGGTCAGTGGTAGCAAACAAAGGGATCAACTCATTTCGGTCGGTTGATCTCCGGTTCAGAAATCAAATCGTTACAGATGAGATTTAGCAATAGCAATAATTTAGCAATCAACGAACAGGTATAGGTGGATTATGGAACAGGAAAATGAACGTATTGTTGTTGGCCTCGATATCGGAACAACCAAGGTTTGCGCCGTGGTTGCCTCTATCGATGAACAGGACAAAATACATATTCTCGGTGTGGGTAAAGCTCCGAGCGACGGTTTAAACCGGGGTGTTGTGGTAAATATCGATAAGACGGTAAATGCCATTAAAAACGCTGTGGAGCAGGCACAACTTGCATCCGGTATAGAGGTAAACTCAGTAAACGTTGGTATTGCGGGTGATCATATTCGGAGTATTCGCAGCAAAGGCGTTATCACCATCAACAATAAAGACAAAGAAATTACGGTAAAAGATGTTGAACGCCTGCTGGAAGATTGTCAGCGTATTATGCTACCGCCTGATCAGCAAATCATCCACGTTATTCCGCAAGAGTTCGTAGTAGACGGCCAGGACGGTATCAGCGATCCGGTTGGCATGAGTGGAATGCGAATGGAAGCAGAGGTTCATATTATTACTGGACTTGTATCGGCCGCTAAAAACCTTTACCGATGTGTTGAACGGGCGGGCTACCAGGTGGCGGATATTATACTCGAACCACTGGCAAGTTCGTACGCCGTTCTGGATGATGAAGAGAAGGAAGCGGGCGTTGTGCTTGTGGATATCGGTGGCGGCACTACCGACCTCGCTGTATTCCAGGAAAATACCATACGCCACACTGCCGTAATAGCAATTGCGGGCAAGAAAGTAACGGACGACATAAAAGTAGGGCTGAGCGTACTTGATGACCAGGCAGAAAAGCTGAAGCATCAGTATGGTGAAAGCTACGTGGATTTGATTGAAGAGGATGAATCGATCACCATTCCCGGTATTGCCGGCCGGCCTCCAAAAGAAATTACGAAGAGTATTCTGGCAAAAATTATTCAGGCCCGGATGGAAGAGATTCTCGAAATCATAGCGATTGAAGTGAAACGCAGCGGCTATTCTGATTCGCTCAGCGCCGGAATCGTTATTACCGGTGGCGGATCACTAATCAAAAATGTCTGTCCCCTGGCCAATGAAGTGCTTGGAATGGACGCTAAAATCGGCCGCCCGCTTGGATTAGCCGGCGGACTTACCGAAGAGGTAGACAGTCCGATTTATGCAACAAGCGTTGGGCTTGTTCTGCACGCTCTGCGCACAGGCGAAACAAATGAACCTATCTCAGGCAGAAGCCAGGAGAAGAGCGTAGAACATGTAATGAACAAAATTACAGATCGGATGAAGACATGGTTCAAAGAACTTTAGCAGTCAAAAAAAGATCTTTTCCGATTGGCGATAAGCAGCCGCAAGTCGGAATACATAGCAACGGGCCGGAATTTTCGGCTTTACAAACACACAAACGAACAAACAGCAATCTACAAAAACAGATATAGCAATCTTAAAGGAGTAAACAAATGAAAAACATCACACCAAGTTTTAGCTTTGACGAACAAGGTCAGGATAACGCAAAAATAAAAGTGATCGGAGTTGGCGGCGGCGGCGGTAATGCCGTAAACAATATGATCAACAAAGGATTAGACAGTGTGGAGTACATCGCGTTAAATACCGATGCTCAGGCACTGAAGAATAATCGTGCCGACCTGGCGATACAAGTAGGTGCAAACCTAACGAGCGGCCTCGGCGCCGGTGCGCGACCTGAAATTGGCCGTGAAGCGGTAGAAGAGAACCGCCACGACCTGGATGAAGCCGTGGATTCGGCTGATATGATATTTATTACTGCCGGAATGGGCGGCGGTACCGGTACAGGCGGCGCACCCGTTGTGGCCGGCATTGCCAAGCGAAAAGGAATTTTAACGGTAGGTATCGTAACCACCCCATTCAAGTGTGAAGGAAAAGTACGCATGAAATATGCACTTGAAGGAATCACCGAACTGAAGAAAAATTGCGATACCGTTATCGTAATTCCCAACGAGCGCTTGCTCGACATAGCCGATGAAAATACGTCGCTGATTGAATCGTTCGAAATGGCCAACGAAGTCCTTTATAACGCAACAAGAGGTATTTCGGACCTGATTCTGATGCCCGGTCTGATTAACCTCGATTTTGCTGACGTACGCACCACAATGATTGACGGTGGCGCTGCCATCATGGGATCTGCTACAGCTAACGGCCCCGATCGCGCCGAAATTGCGGCACGTGAAGCGATCAACTCTCCCCTGCTCGACGGCGTGAGTATTCGCGGTGCCCGAAACGTACTGGTGAATATCTCAGCCGGCGGAAACCTCGGTATGCGAGAGACAACCACAGCCACCAGTATCATACAACAGGAGGCCGGAGAAGATGCAGAAATTATTCTCGGTACTGTGCTGGATAAATCATTTGATGAGGAGATGCGGGTAACCGTAATCGCCACAGGATTCGATCTGAGCGATGACCGCACGCATGTAAAAATTGCGCCCAACACCGAAAAATCAGCCACAGCTGAACCTGCTGCCTCAAGACTTCCAAAAGCAAGTCAGGTGGGCCGCGGAACCTACAACAACAAAAATGGACAGTATTACAAAGGTGAGGGCAACCTGAAAGATCTTGATTCTCCGGCTATTCACCGGCGTGAACTCAAGTATATCCGCTCAAACAGTGATACCGAAGAGAGTGAAGACGCCACCGATATCCAGAAGGCGCGACGGGAAGCAACCGGAAATACACTCCTTAACGATCGCGAAGAAAAGATCGACAAGCGCGATACGGATCAACCGGCATTCCTGCGAAAAATCATGGACTAATGCTGATTCTGTAGAATTGCAAAATCGTAAAATAATATAGATGGGTATGCTATGCCCATGCTATAGATTGCTAAATCAAAAA
>CAZXYQ010000052.1:0-17538 GCA_964644975.1 uncultured Rhodohalobacter sp. | reverse complement strand
CTTGCGTCAATTTCATGACCGATTTTCCCCAGCTCTTTACATATGATCCAGAGTTCGATTTAAAAGAATGGCAAATCTAAGAATCAAACTCAGGTTACGACTACCCGAGTATTTTCCGGCGGCTATCGGGAATTGCGGAGAGACGTCTTTTCAAGATTGGTGAGTTAGAGCGGGAAAATTCCTCCGATCGTTCATCATTACGACACAATTGTATTTTGTCCAACGAGCAGTCGCATGGATAGCAGAGCACCGATGAGTGTCGAAATGGACGCGATCAAAAAGATGGTGGGCATTGTTACTCCCTGATCCAGCCACCAGCCCATCAGAAACGGACTTGCTGCCGTGCTTACTACCATTATTGAGGAGAACAGGCTTCTTACGGTTCCAATCATTCCGGTACCAAACATTTCCGCCCAGAGAGCCGACTTAATGGAGCCGGCCATTCCAAATGTTGCGCCGAATAGTCCCATATAGACAAACGCTGTCCACGGAGCTGAAATGAACGCCCCAAATGGCAAGCCAATGATCATCGGAATCATAAAAAACGGGAACATTTTATGAGCCGTAAACCTGTCCACAAGCGGTCCTGTTGTAAGGCCCATTATTATTCGGGTGGCGGCAAATGCAACGAAGGCGGATGCAATAATTCCGGCTGTCCATCCCATTTGATCAGCAAATGAGACCTGATACAGAAAAAGACCTGTTGCCCAGAATGGAGGCAGCAGTATTGCAGGGAGCACAAACAGAAGTTTCGGATGTTTGAGCATAATTTTATAGCTCTTCTTAGTAGAAACATCTCTTTTTCGCTCATCATCTTTTTCAGCAACAGTCCGGCTTTTACTAACTAAAAACCAGATCAGGGGAATCATAACGAAGAGGATTAAAGCTGAAATAATACCCCATGTCGTTCTCCAGTGAAATACCGTAAGCAGACCCGCTATTGCAATTGGAAAGACCGCCTCACCAAGCGGAAAACCGAGACTTGAAATACTGAGAGCCTTCCCGCGCTGGTGATCATAGAACCGAGCCATTGTAGTTTGGGCTGTATGTCCACTGAGACCCTGACCCATTAACCGCAGTAAAATCAAAGAGATGAAGAGAATGGATACATGCCACGATATCGTCATCAGTATTGCGGAGGTCAGCAATCCACATGCAACTAAAACACTATATCTTCGAAGCGGTATCCGGTCGATCCATTGCCCAAGGTAGGGCAGCGAAAAGGCACTGACAAGAGTCGCTGCAGAATAGAGAGTCCCAAAAGTAGCATTGGTCAGATTAAATGCGGTAAGAAAAAAGGGCACGAAAAGAGCAATCAAAAACGTCTGTCCAAAACTGGAAAAAAACGTCAGTGATATGGCGAAAGAAAGCAGTTTTCTCTCCTTAAGCGCAAAAGCGATATAGGTCATTTTATTGTCAATCATATATATGCAAACCTTAAAATTACGGCTTTTTGACTTCAATTGAAGGGTTTTAGTTTATAAAACTCCGAAAGCGCTTTTAGGCGATGTATGCATTTCATCCTAAACCTCACTCGATTAGCCTAAAAAACCTGAGTTAGATTCTGAAGTTTATCGGAGTTCTCAAGAAGCAGTCCAAAACGGGCACTATCGCGACAATCACCTGAAGTTAAATGATTTCTTGACTACTGAATAGTATTCCGGATTTGCGTCTGTTTCCACATCGTTTAACCCGGAATATTCACCAATCTCATTTTCTGCACGTAAAGCAAAATTTTTTAGTGGGTAAGGCTATA
This sequence comes from uncultured Rhodohalobacter sp., assembly GCA_964644975.1. Lineage (GTDB taxonomy): Bacteria > Bacteroidota > Rhodothermia > Balneolales > Balneolaceae > SW132. The sequence goes on along the minus strand of CAZXYQ010000052.1, from coordinate 15,782 downwards.
CTACGCCAAGCCTGCACTAAGAAGCCTGGACGTTGTTGTGGCTTTTTAGTGCAGGCAAGGTGAAAATAGTAAAGGAATGGTACTAAAGCAGCCTGAACGAGCTGTTTTTGCATAAACGCAGATCGCCGGGAAATTTCGTAGCACTTCATAGTAGTTCAAAATTGGGTCTCACCTATTTATATAAATTCTTTTGATCAACACTTAAAAATATAACACAGCCAGTTTTATTTGTGAATAATCCGATAAAAAGAACAGTATCGGGGAATGCAGCTTGATTGGTACCCTGACTATCCGCGGCAACACTAAAACCGTTGAACTGGATGTGGAGTATGGCGGCGGTACGGTTCGTGATCCTTATAGAAACACCAAAGCAGGCTTTGAAATCAACGGAAAGCTGGACCGTAAAGTGTTTGGACTTATCTGGAGTGTAGTGTCTGAGGCAAGTGGAATTGTGGTTTCTGAATTGATAAATTTGAATCTATACCTGCAGTTTATACGCATCTAACCCGAGTATTTCACCAACAATCTTTTCTGCCTAAGCTTCCACGTTTCCCACAAACCTGTAGTGTAAGAAAGGCACCCACTTCTCAAAGGGTGCCCTGGCTTTAAAAAATGGGACTCAGCGGCGAAGCAGATGTCAGGCGGTCATACCACCATCAATTGCGTAGGTTGCACCTGTCACAAATGAGCTTTCATCTGATGCAAGGAATAGAGCCAGGTTGGCAATCTCTCTATTGTTTGCATAGCGCTGCAGAGGAATCATCTGCTCAAATCCTTTTTTTGCCTCTTCGGCGCCACCGGGAGCGAACCCCTCTTCCAGTGATCTCATCATACGATTATCTACCGGTGATGGATGGATGGTGTTCACCCTGATATTGTGCTCGGCCCCCTCCAGTGCTCCTACTTTCATAGACCCGTTGATGGCGTGCTTGCTGGTTGCATAAGCCATCACATTGGGTGTGCCCTGCATTCCGGCAACGGATGAGGTGATTATTACACTACCGCCACCATTTTTCTGCATATGCGGAAATGCATGTTTCATGCCCAACCACACGCTTTTCACATTTACGGCAATTACTTTATCGTATATCTCTTCCGGGTACTCCGTGAGCGGCTTTACTACACCCTCAATTCCGGCATTCAGAAACAGAACATCAATTTTTCCAAACTCCTGAATTGCTTTTTCGGTATATGCTTTTACTTCGTCGTTTTTCGATACGTCAGCCTGAAAAAACTTCACTTTGTCCGATTCCAGGCTCTTGGCAGCATCTTTCAGCAAATCTTCTTTTAGGTCAACCAGCAGGATCCCCTCCACATCTTCTTCCAAAAATCGTTTTGCCGTCTCGAGGCCAATCCCCCCGGCCCCGCCCGTTATTACTGCAACTCTGTTTTTTAGTCTCATCTTTTCTCCTTGTTCTTGTGTTATTGTTTCTGTGAAAAAATTAAACTTTGTCTGCTTACTACGAAAAAAAAAGCCCAAACACTGTTCAAATTTATTGAAGAGCACCGGGCTGATTTACCGAAACTTTAAAAAACTCCTTCAGATTTATAAGCTCTTTACTTCAGCAGTTTCTGATCCGGCCGCACTGTGATCACCGGTTTTTTTACGTACTGCGCAACTTTCTCAGCGGTGGAGCCAAGAATAAGGTGTGCAAAGCCGCTATGCCCGTGGGTAGCCATCACTACCAGATCGGCATATTCCGAGGTGTACAGCTCAATCTCGTAATGAGCTGAAACTCCTTTTTGTATTTTTGTTTCAAGAGGTATTCTCAAATTCTCATCAGCGGTTGTTATAGTCACCATATCCTCAAAAGACACACCCGACCGCTGAATATGAATCGTTTCAATTCCCTGATCGTCGAGGAAGCTGTTTAGCCGGTTGATTGTCTCTTCATATACGGCAACAATTTCACCTTTTGCCGGCTGTGGCATGTTGCCCAGTACCGAACTTCCATATAGCTCCAATACGTGTAAAAGAGTCATTTTAGCGTTAAAGGTACTTGCAAGAGCTACGGCCATTGGAAATGCAGTAAATGACAGTTTTGATCCGTCTGTAGGAACAACTACGTTATTGATTTGATGCTCATTCAACGGCCCATCAATTGAAAAAACGGGAACTTTCGATTTTCGAATCAGTTTTTCTGTGGTGCTGCCTCGCATCATTTTTGTGTTATCGAGGCCTTTAGCACCCACTACTACAATATCGTAGTTTTGAGATGAGGCATACCGCGCAATCGTTTCCGACGGCTTCCGGTCAATCATCACTTTCGCCTCCCCTTTTGATTCATCTTTCAAAAACAGGCCCATCGCTTTATCCAGCTGGTGTTCCGATTCTTCATATATTTTTGGATAGATATCTTTCTCCATATCGAGTGGGTTACCAAGCTTTTTAGCGCTCTCACTCCAATATTTAATCGTGGGAATAACGTGCATAAAATCAATTTTCCCCCCGAATGTATCCGCTAATTTTTGAGCTGCCGAATAGGCACTTTCCGATCCTTTAGAAAAATCTGTTGCTACCAATATTTTATCAAACCGAATCATAGCTGCTCCCGTACTTTTAGTTATTCTTTCTTTCCTTTAATCTACTTAATTTTTATGAACATTTTGTGTAAATCATTGATTTTCATCAGATTTAAGGCTACGCACGCCGTAAATATGCAACTCCCCAAATCATAAGAAGTCCGCCGGCAATACCAAATACTCCGCCCCTGATGTTAACGTTTTTTTCACCCTTTTCAGGAACAATAGGAGTGGATGAAAGCATTTTCTTGGATACCGTTTCTACCTCAACACGCTTAAGCTCATCTGATGGAGCATCCGGGTTAACCACTCTTCCGATTCGCTGATATCTCGGCAGCTGGCGCATATCATCTGCCTCCATAAGTTCCTGAACTAATGGGTCCGTATAGTCCATCACTTCAACCGATCGAACAGATTCCTGAAATTCCCGGTCCTGATATGGCCAGATCACGTACAGCGAACCAATTAAAAATCCAACCAAAACAAGCAGTGTAGTGGCGTGATAATTCTTTAACAGCCACGATAAAACCCTTGAGAAAAGGATGATTCCAAATAGTGCCCCTACAAAAAATGGGGCCAGGTTCATAACAGATGAAATCGTTTCGGCCGTCCCCAGATTACCCACCTGTGTAAGAATATAGTCGTACTGGCGCAGTATAAGCAGCAGGTACGACCCTGATATTCCCGGCAGTATCATTGCACAGATGGAAATTGCTCCGCTCAGCATAACAAACCAAGCAGTTGTAGGCGTGTCGGTGGGAACAAGTGTTACAATCCAAAACCCAAAAAGTGCCCCGCATACTATTGGAATAACGTTTTTCCACCCCCTTTTTTCCGGGGCTATCTCAACTATAAGCAAAAATATTGACCCTACAATCAGGCCAAAAAACAACCCGTACACAATTTCCGGATGAGTAAACATATATATCTGAAGCGGCACTACTTTTGTAAAAAACATTACGGCACTGAACATTCCTGCAAACAGAAGAAACAGAAATTTCCAGTGGAATATCGAGAGTGCCTCTTTAAATTTCAGTTTAAAGACTGTTTTAACTAAATCTGTACCTACACTTTTAATGGCATAAATCAACCGGTCGTAGATTCCGGTAATGAGCGCCATGGTTCCCCCGCTTACCCCGGGCACGATATCTGCAGATCCCATAAGGAATCCTTTGATGATGATGTAAGGAGACTCACGCCATTCAGTTTCATCGATGTGGGGTACAATTTCTTTGTTTTCTTTCACTATTGTTTTACTGATTTTTTAATATCAAAAAGGGTACGAATCGAAATGGATGTTTTCAAGAACAGTGAAATTAATCAAGTGCATCCTTACGATAATGTTTCATTGCCATCCAGAATGAGCAGGTGCTTCCTGCACTGCAGAAAATCATAACTGAAAATACGGCTTGTGAGGCTCCGTAACTACCCGTAAAAACGACGTCCATCAACCAGCCGGCGAGAGGCGGCCCCAGTCCAAAACCTGCAATGCTGATGACAAATAGATAGAGCCCGCCGGCAAGTGCTCGCTGTTTTGACGGAACCAGGTATTGCATTAGTGCAGCAGCCACTCCGTTGTAAGATGATGAAAACAAAACTCCAATTCCGATAAGTAAAAATGCCATCACAGCGTCTGAACTGAAAAGCCCCAGCGCATAAAATGGCAGCCCTCCAACTGCGGCAACGATTCCCAGCCAAAATCGTCTGGAAGCTTTTTTAACAGCGATTCTGTCTGCAATCCTGCCCGAAATTATAACGGTTGCTGAAACGCCAAACAGAAACCACCCGAACTGCGGAGTTAAATCCGGTCGCTGAAACACATCAGCAAAAATTGTTCCCGCAAACGCAAGTACCGTATAGCCCGTACAGGCAAGCAGGGAGAAACCAATCAAATGGTATTGGATGGTTTTTTTTCTCAGCAGCTGACCTAAATCGGCAAAAAGATGCTGCTGATGAATATGACGCACAATTTTTCGATCAGGCTCGTGTACCAGCCATATTACAAATGGTAGCAGCAGAAGGCCCGGAATTCCAACGGCTATCAATGCGCTCTGCCAGTCGTACTGAACAGCAATGGTTCCGCCTGCCAAAAAAGAGAGACCTATTCCAATAAAAATTCCACTGGCATAGAGTGAAAAGATTGTGGCGCGTTTCCTGGCTGAAAACATATCGGCAAGCAGCGAATAAACCGCAGGGCTTAACGTAGCCTGACTCAGTCCAACCAGCAGACGCGCTACTACCAGGAAGGTAAACGACGTTGCGAAGCCACTTACAACCGTCATTAAACTCCAGACAAAAAGACCGGCAGCAATCATCCATTTACGTGAGATACGATCGGCCAGCCGGCCCATAGGAATTCCGGCCACCGCATATATTACTGAAAATGCCGTTCCGTATAACAATCCCACCTGAAGATTTCCAAGATCAAACGCTTCTCTTATATCTATACCTAAAACCGCAACAATCTGACGGGTAAAAAAGCTGTTTATATAGACGAGCGTAAGTAAAATAAGTGCGCTGTAGGCGAGCTTTTTTTTCATGTGTGAAAAGATAGAAAAATTTAGGCTCTATATCGCTCAATTCTATTTTCAAACGAAATCTATAGCAATTACCTTTGAGGGGTCTAACTTAAGCTTTATTGAAACTGTCCATCTATGAGCAAACCCAAACTCCCTCGAAAAACCCGCGAACAGATTGAAAGAGCTGAGCAACTTCTTAAGGAGCTGTATGAACACTATCCAAATCCGCACTGCGAACTTGTTCATGATAATCCGTTTGAGCTGCTAATTGCCACAATACTGAGTGCGCAATGCACAGATGTTCGGGTCAACAAAGTAACCCCGGCACTTTTTGAGGCGTACCCAACTGCGGAAGCGATGGCAGAAGCACCACTTGAAGAACTGGAGGATTTGGTTCGAACAACAGGCTTCTACCGCAACAAGGCTAAGTCGCTGAAAGAAGCCTCTCAGACAATCATTGCAGATTTCGACGGAGCCGTGCCGCAAACAATGAAAGAGCTCCTAACGTTAAGGGGTGCGGCAAGAAAAACCGCTAACGTAGTTCTTGGAAATGCATTTGACAAAAATATCGGTGTGGTGGTTGATACGCATGTAAAAAGACTCTCAAACCGGTTTGGACTGACCCGCGAAAAGAAAAACACAAACAAAATTGAAAAGCACCTGATGGCACTTTTTCCCCGGGAGAGCTGGACCGACCTGTCGCATCTGATGATTCACCACGGCAGAAACGCATGTAAAGCACGAATTAGTGAACCGCCGGATCATCCTATTTGCATTAAGTACGGCAAAAAGTGTGAGTGCTGGAAAATGAGAGGGCAAAAATCGTGACTCATCATCTCTTCAACTCCACCTCAAAACCTATCCCCCCGGTCAGGCGTGATATTCAAATTATTCCGGTCAAGGAAGATGGCCGGGATTTGCTTCTTTTTTATGACCCTATGAAAATTGCAGAGCCAGGGTTCGCACTCAACGGCTCGGTAGAACCTGTGCTCTCTTTGATTGATGGGCACAAATCACTCACGCAGCTTGCACCATATTTCGGGGAAAATGTTGCTGGTGATCAGCTCCTCGGATTTGTTCAAATGCTGGATAAAAATAAGCTGCTTGAGAGTCCATATTTCAAAATTGAAACCACTCGTATAGAGGAACAGTTTGAGAATTCCGGTATCCGGCAGCCTGCACTATCCGAATCGAGCTATCCCTCTGATTCCAAAAAACTTCAGGAATTCATGAGTAACATCATGAATGGCTCAGATGGCTTGGAAATAGACGCTTCAAAATCAAAGGCGCTCTACGCCCCTCATATTGATCTTCGGGTTGGCTCAAAACAGTATGCCGAGGCTTTCTCACAGTTGAGAAAGCTAAAACCAAAACGGGTTGTCATTCTTGCCACATCGCACTACAGCGGCTACCACCCGGAATTGTACAATGGATATCCGTTTATTGGATCTCAAAAAGATTTTTTACTGCCCGGCAGAACAATAAAAACAGATCAACAAGCCACCCGATCGCTCGCAGAAAGTGGAGAAAAAGCCGGCTTTACACTAAAAGATCGTGCCCACCGTATTGAGCATAGTATCGAAACACACCTGCTGTTTGCGAGTCATGTCTGGAAGCATGATTTTGAAATTGTGCCGATTCTAATTGCCGGCATTGACGAGCTGTTTTATAAGCAAGATGGTGATTTAGGAAATAAAATTGAGAACTTTGCAGCGCGCCTCCGAAAAATAGACACCGACGACACCTTCTACCTAATCAGTGGTGACCTGTCTCATGTTGGTAAAAAATTTGGGGATACAATAGCGGCATCAGCTATGCGGTCTGATGTAGAGACGTTCGACAGTGAATTCATCAGCGCAGCTGAAGCAGGTGATCACGATGTGATGCTGAAGACGATGTCTGAAAACTATGATCCATTCAGAGTTTGCGGCTTTCCCCCACTGTTTACTTTTATAAAAAGCTTTCCTGGAATTGCCGGCAAACAGATCAATTACCACTGGTGGGATGAACAAGAGCGAGAAAGTGCCGTATCGTTCGGATCAATACTATATTGATTATTTAACGGCACTTATTCCCTTTTCTCTTTCTTCATACTCAACAACAAATAGCGCAATTAGTGTGGCTCCAAAGTAGAAAAACGTATTTGCTGCTCCTCCGTACTCCCCTGTAAGCCTCAAACCATACGTTAAGATTACAAAAATGAACAGGGACAGTGTGAGGCTTGATTTGAGCAGAAGTTTACTCTTCCCGTTTATCCATTCGAGACGAAAGATGCTTGCAAGAGCAAGGAAAAACGCAGCTGCTTCCGTTATGGCTATCGTATAATAAGGCAGAAAAAGTCCACCGGGAAGAGAACCCAGCCACGTTTCACCAAATTGTCCTGCAAAGCTTTCAGGTATTCCGGGCGGAAACCATTTCCCCATTGCCGCCAGTCCAAACGTAACCGCTATCAAAAGCTGAATTGCCAAAAACTTCAGATCTTCAATTCTAATACGGCTAAACATAGTCGTTTGATTATTTTTGAATTATGAAATAATATCTACGATCCTTAAACGTAAAGTGTAGGTTAACAGTTCTAATTGGCTTGATGTACGTTCAGGCTAAATAGTCCCGGGCTATAATTTTTAATTGTGCATCAAAGTTTCCCAAACAGGCTACTTAACTTTAAAGCCCAGACGCGCCAAATGGCTTCCCTGACGATCGATTTCGACATTTTAGACACTCCCTCTTCACGCTCTCTGAATATGATTGAAATCTCCTTCAGCCTGAAACCTGCTTTCCAGGCACGATAATGAATCTCGATTTGAAACGCGTACCCGTTTGATTTGATTTTCTGAAGGTCAATCTCTTTCAGAACATTGCGATGAATACATTTAAACCCCGCAGTCGTATCTTTTATAGGAAGTCCCGTGATGGTTCGGGCATAAAAATTAGCTGCAAACGAAAGAATCAACCGGCTGAGCGGCCAGTTAACAATGCTGATACCGTTTGAATAGCGCGATCCTATCGCAACATCCGCTTCACCCTTTTCAACAGGCTCTACCAACCGCGGTAAATCATCGGGGTTGTGAGAAAAATCGGCATCCATTTCACAAACATATTTATAGCCGTTATTCAAAGCAAATCTAAAACCTGTAACATATGCCGTTCCCAGTCCCAGTTTACTCTCTCTCTCAATCAAATGAATTTTATCGGGATGTTCCGTCTGTTTATTCTTCACAATTTCTGCTGTTCCATCGGGAGATCCATCGTCAACTATCAGCATATCAAACTCTTTATCCAAAGCAAGTACACGCTCTATCAGCCTTGCAATATTATGAGATTCGTTATAGGTCGGTATAATTACAACAGCACTGTTCATCATTTACTGGCCTTTAGCTCTTAACATGGAAAAAAGGGTGTTGATCAATATTTTAAAGTCCATTCGAAGCGACATGTTTTCGACATAAAAAAGATCGTATTTGGTTTTCTCTTTTACGTCATCCAGTGAACTGTCATACTTCCATTTTACTTGTGCCCAACCGGTTATACCGGGGCGAACCCTTAACCTTCTGGTATACATTGGTATTTCGTTTTTAAACTGTTCTACAAAGTAGGGGCGTTCGGGTCTTGGGCCTACAAGGCTCATCTCTCCTTTCAGAACATTGTAAAACTGAGGAATTTCATCCAGACGGGTTTTCCGCAACCATGCCCCTACTTTTGTAACCCTCGGATCATTTTCTGCTGCCCATGTCGGGCCTGTTTCCACCTCAGCGTTATTGTGCATCGTCCTGAACTTATACATTGTAAAATTCTTACCATTTTTTCCAACTCTTTTTTGACTGTAAATGGCCGGCCCCTCTGAACTTTTTTTAATAGCGATCGAAATGGCTAATAATGCAGGTGACAAAACGACCAGTACAATGAGTGATATCATCAAATCCATGACTCTTTTAGCAACTTTTTCCCACATTGGCATCAAGTCGGGGGAGATTTCTATGAGCGGCAAACCAAAGATCTGGTTTGTTTTGTTGAGCCCGCTCACAAGCTGATAGAAATCGGGGAGCAGCTTAAGCGTCACATCCGGATTATTTACCCGGCTGAGAATCTTAATGAGGTCATCTCGTTTTTCAGGCTCCAGTGCTACAATCAGCTCCTGTATTTCCATGTTACTGACGATCTTGTCAATATCATTGAGGTTCCCCATCACCTCCTCTTTGTCAACATACATCACCTGGCCGTTTTTCCCGTTGGGTACATGCACAAATCCTACAACCTGCATACCGAGCGATTTATTTCTGTTCAGGTCGTCGAAAGCAGAGAGAGCATTTTTACCGGTACCAATGATCAGTGCCCTGTGCAGGCCTTTTCCTCTGAGAGCATAAAAACGCTGAATGCTGCGTACAACAAATCGATTTACCGTTATAGCCCCGCCCACCAGAACAGCATAGGATATCACACTCGAAAAGGCGTCTGCTATTCTTAAATTACCATCCAGAGTAGTGTAAAAGTAAAGAATAAGTGTTCCTATTATCGACGCCTTTACCACCTTTAAAAACTCGTCAAATCGAGAGGTGAGATAGAGTTTTTTGTAAAGTCCCATCACGGAGTATATCACCAGCCAATACCCTGCATGAAGGGCTCCGAGAACGATAAGTGACACATTTTCCCGGTCAGCCATGCTTACCGTGAGTTCCGGTTTCAATATCGTAAAAATGTACCACGACATGCAGAGCACGAGTGCATCAAGGAGCGCTGTAAAAAGTATCTCACGATTTCGATTTAAAGCAGGCAAAGGGTTATCTTTAGTTCAGTTTATTAAAGTTTTGTCATTCGTATATCAGCCTGACAATATAAAAGGTAATTTTGGTATTAAACATACATATTCTTGTTCAAATTAGAGAAAACCTCCTCATCTACAAAAGCGCGAACCGGAACATTAACTACAGATCACGGGGAGATAAAAACTCCCATTTTTATGCCTGTGGGTACCGTTGGCAGCGTCAAAGCTGTTAATCAGGATGATCTCGCTGAAAAAGTGAAGGCACAAATTATCCTTGGCAATACCTATCACCTCTATTTGAGACCCGGAAATGAGATTATGCAGAGTGCCGGCGGTCTGCACTCTTTTATGAGATGGAACAAACCAATACTCACCGATTCAGGCGGATATCAGATATTTTCGCTAGCCGATAATCGCAAGCTTGAAGAAGAAGGAGCAACGTTCAAAAGCCACCTTGATGGTTCAAGTCATCTTTTCACACCTGAAAATGTAGTGGAAACACAGCGGGTACTGGGGTCAGACATTATGATGATTCTCGATGAATGCCCGCCCTATCCGGCTGAAAAAAGTTATGTCAAGAATTCAATGGGACTCACTCACCGCTGGGCACAACGGGGCCGGGATGCTTTTTTAAAGTCTAAACCACTTTATGGGCACAAACAGGCTCAGTTCGGTATTGTTCAGGGTGGGACTTATAAAGAGTTACGAAAAGAATCTTCTGACTTTATGAGTTCACTCGATTTTGAAGGTTTGGCAATTGGCGGACTGAGCGTAGGCGAACCGAATGAACTGATGTACGAAATCAGTGATTTTAATACCGATCACCTTCCGGAGCAGAAGCCCCGCTACCTTATGGGAGTAGGCACTCCTGCTAACTTACTTCAGTGTGTTGCGCGAGGTGTAGACATGTTTGATTGCGTGATGCCTACGCGAAATGCCCGAAACGGGATGATTTTCACAAGGAATGGAAAAATCAATCTCAGGAACGCCAAATGGAAACATCATCATGAACCTCTTGATGCAGGATTCCCAAGTGATCTCTGCCAAAAATATAAAATGAGTTATCTCCATCACCTTTTTAAAGCAAATGAGCTACTGGGTCTTGAACTGGCCTCAAAACAGAACCTTACATTCTATATCTGGCTGATGAGTGAAGCGCGTCAGCGGATTGAAAATGATACTTTTGCTGAATGGTATGTCCCGATGGCTGAAACAACAGACCAAAAAATTTAGGTTTGGTATTATATGATGCGGACATTCTTTTGAAACCCACACAAATCAAAACAGAGGCAAACTACCGGGGATCAGCTCTATCTAAAAAAGCACCGGTCAGGGATTCCTCCCGAATTAATGCTTTAAATAGGATATCCATATCAAGCCAAATGGAATAGTTCTGCAGATAGTGCAGATCGAATGTGCTGCGGTCTTTACTCTCCGAAATACGTTCACGGTTGATCTGAACATAGCCTGTCAGACCAGTTTTGTAGGTAAACTCTCGTTTATGATTATCCCCTGCCCCGGGAGCCCCTACGAGACTCAATTTCCCCCTGAAAATTGCAGCACATAGTGTCATTCGATTTACAATCTTATTTGAAAATGAACTATGTCCAATTAAGCTTAGAGTCTGATCATTCCGGCCATCAAAAATCTCTATATCAAAAGCTTTATCACGTGAAGCTGAGATCCATGTCCAGCTAAAGGGTAGCAATACAATAAGGCCGGTTAGCCCAACAAATATATCTGAAAGCCTCTTGATTACTTTTTGAACCGGGTTGAAATAGTTCAGGTCTGGCTTTTCTGCATCTGCAGTATCAAGGTATTCAACATCCGACTTGCCTAAGATAAACGCCATACCTTCCGGCACAATTTTCATCTCCACGTCCTGGTCCCGCAAAGAGTACATAGACCGAATTAGCTGTTTATAAGTAACAGTCTCCATTAAAAATATAATTACATCCGTACGGGATACTTTCACTTTGGATGGCAATCCGCCGTCATCTCCCTTCTGCCGGGATTCGTTCGAATGTAATGATCCGGGCAAAATCACTCCCGCAACTTCAACCTGCCAGCCTGCTTTTGAATTTATCAGCTGTATCATTTGATCGGTGTTTTCGGGTGCACCGACAAGAAGTAAGCGCAATGGATTAATTTTTCCACGCGAAAACTTGGTGGATTTTATTTTATTCACCCTCATAAAACGGGAAATAGCTACAAAGGTAAATCCAAGTATAAACGCTACGGCCAATATGATTCTTGAAAAGGCGAGGTCTCTGATGAAGAATGTAACTGCCACCAGCATCAAAAAGCTAAAAAGAAATGCTTTCAGACTGCCCACGATAGAGTATTGATTCTGCTGAAGCACGCCATACGCCTGCATAAACAGCAGATAAAGTGTACTCCACAACACATTAAGCCATAAAAACTGTGGCTGTAGCATCGATATCATACCCCGTGTATCAAAACTCGCTCTGATTACCATCCCGATAATCAGAGCAAGATTAAGAATCGTCAGATCCGTAATTACATGTCGGTGAGATCGGATATTATTAACAAAAAAGGAGATGATAACGCGAACTTGTATCGCCCAAAATATCAGAAACTTAAAAAGTTTGGAATACCTGCTCGTAAAATGTTTGTTAAAAAATTTATAGATCGCATCATTAAACACACGGTTGTATGCCAGTTCATTTTTTTTAGTACTCTCTCCTTTATAATGAATTATTGAAGTCTCGGGAACATAGTGAATTTCCCAGCCTGCCTCTGTTACTCTGTAGCATAGATCAATATCCTCCCCGTACATAAAAAAACGCTCATCAAACCCGTCTACCTCTTCTAGGCAGCTTGATCGAAAAAACATGAATGAACCGGATAGTACCGGTATTTCTCCACCCTGATCTTCGCTTTTCCATCCCTGATAGTACGCCCCAAAATGTTTACTCTTTGGGAATAGTGCTGTAAGCCCAATTGCTTTATAAACTGCGGCGGAAACAGTGGGAATGGAGCGTCTTGATTCAGGAGCAAATGTGCCATCCGGATTTAAAATTTTACAGCCACACGCACCGCATTGTTTATTTTTTTTCAGAAAGTCCATTAAAATTTGGGGGGTGTCTTCCTGAATAAGCGTATCGGGATTCAATAGCAGTGTGTATCTGCCCTTAGATCGTTTTATAGCCTGGTTATTTGCTTTTCCAAATCCGACATTCTCTTTGTTCTCGATAAATATAACGTCACTGAATTTCTCTTTTAAGAATGGTATAGAACCGTCAGTTGAATCATTATCCACAACAAATATCTCAGTATTTATCGATTTTGTTGCGTTTATTACAGACTGTAAACAGCTTGCAAGAAACTCTTTTACGTTGTAGTTGACAATAATTACGGACAATTCAGGTTTCTTTTCGTCTTCTTTCATGTAGACCTGTTTTTCAATTATGCCGTAAATTTGTTGAAGTGTTTTGAGCCAGCAAAATTAATTTGTCCATCAATTTGATATTCCTTCCTCTCAGCTGATTATCTAATAATAGCTACTTTTCCAACGCCTCTTTGATTTCCATCAGAACCAAGGGCTACAACTATATATACGCCTGAACCAACCTGTTCTCCGCTGTAATCCAGCCCGTTCCATTCAGCACGCCCCCCTCTACTCTCAAGTGTAGTTATCAGTGTACCATTTACTCCAAGTATTCTGATAGTTGTTGTCTCAGATAAATTCTCGATCGATATGGTATTGTGCCGGTCGTATAAAAATGGATTGGGGTACACCTTTAAATTATCCATCGATTGAACAGGCGTTATGGGGGTATCACGATAGATGCTTAGTCCAAGCTCAGTGGAGATATACACTTCACCCGTCTCTTCAAAAATTGCAATTTCTCTGATTGTATTGGAAAAGAGCGGACTATTATTTGTAGTATAGTGCTTAAGAATTGCACTGCCTGTTTCATTAAGAAGCCAAACGCCTTCATTTGCGGTTCCAATCCATTTCTGATTTGCTGAATTTACAGCCATAGAAGTTACATTGATATCTCTAAGTAAAAACGGGGACTCAGCTTCAGGGTCTTTATTTAACAGCCACTGTCCACGGCGTTCTTCTTGACTACCGTTGATAATAAATTGAGGAAATATATACCGCGCAATGCCTCTCTCTGTACCCACCCAAATCTCACCATCTCTGTCTTCAATGATATCTGTAACCTGTAAATCCGGTAAATTACCATTATTTATTTCATCTGTCAGTTTTACTCCAAAAGACTCATCTACGTTTTCTGTTTCTCCGGTATCGAGAATTAATAATCCTCTGCCAGATCTACCGGTTGATTGAAGCGTGATCCATTTTTGATCAAACGAATCTATAAAAAGGCCCAGATACTCATCCGTTCCACCGACAACTGACGACTTGCTATACATTATCCAATCATCTTCTCCGGGTTGCTGTACATACAGTGGGTTCGTTGCAAATCTGCTTGTAGCCCAAACCCTGCCCTCCGTATCTGTTTCAAGACCGGATATCACTGGAAATGTATCCGAATCAGCCGCCCATCCTCTCAGGGAAGAATTGGACGCATTAGACACAACTATTTCATCTGTCTCTCTATCATGTCTGGCTATTCCTCTACCCCAGCTCCCAATGTAATAGTACTCATCTGTATAGGTAGATGTGAATGCCTGCCTAAATCGATTCTGGTTAAGCACGGCATTATTAATCCTATTATAATTTCTCCATTCATCACCATCAAATATATAATACCCTTTTGGATTATCCATTAGTTCACTACGCTGAGATAGACGTGTGGTACCTGATATAAACACGTTTCCATCGAAAGACATACCCTCAAAAAAATTAAGATTAGGGCCTTCGGGAGACACATATTCAAATGTATTACTATTTAGAGGTCCTATACCTATTCCGGTTACTATACTCGAAACGTACACCTGTGAATTAATCTCTTCGTCGTAAATAATATCAGACATCCCTTCCAAGCCCGGGATATTGATCCTGAGTTCGTTGTCAGAAGTAACACGTAAAATCCGGTTATGATTATATGCAATTAGTAACCCTGATTCTGTAATATCTTTATATTTAACCTGTGTATATCCGGTTAAGACGTCATTGGAAACCCATTCACCCTTTCTGTGAACCAAATTTTCTGATATCGTTGAAGCGTGTAATTCTCCGTTGAAAAAAATAAGAGATTGAACCGTTTCTATTGGGAGGCCATCAGATTGTGAATAGGTAGTCCATGACGACTCGATATTTAAATTAGACGTAAGTGAGGCAACTGCAATACCCTGCTGGGTGGAAAGCATGATCATTCCGTCACGAATATCAATATCAATTACAGGTGTTCCCGAATCAAAGTCCCCTATTTTTGTATATGAACTCGACACCAAAAATGTGTTTGGATTATAAACTACGACACCGAAATCAGTAGCTACATAAACAGCTCCGCTATCATATAAAATAGAATTAATAGCTCTGGCAGAAAAAGACTGTACTCTTCTGATGTCTTCAATTCTTTCAAATGAACCCGTTTCAAGATTATACAGATCAATCATTCCGTCTATATAACCTATTAATAGACTATTGAAATCTTCAAGATAGGAGATGACACGTCCATCTAACCGGTACATACCGTCTACAGATGTTAAACGTTTATCAAAATCACCATTATCGAATGAAAATAAGCCTCCATTAGAGACACCCCAAATCACTCCGTCTGAAGACTGAGTAATGGAATTGACAGTATTATAAGAAGTGATGGCTGACCATTGACTACTGTGTTGACTATGGCTTATATGAATATCAACAAAAAGCAGCATGAAAAGCAGACTACTGATTTTCAAAAAAGATAGGTCATCGGTTTTCAAAAGAGGGATATCTGTACTGACTTAAGATTATTTGTAGAACGATAAGAAAAAATAACCGAAAAAGGGAGGTATAAAAAAAGCCCCTGTCGCAGAGCGATCAGGGGCTTAGA
>CAZXYQ010000051.1:14677-17640 GCA_964644975.1 uncultured Rhodohalobacter sp. | reverse complement strand
GGTGGTGTGGCTGTTGGAGATGTAACCGGCAACGGATTACCCGATATTTACCTGGCGGGAAATCAGGTATCAAGCCGGCTTTACCTCAATAAAGGATCGATGCAATTTGAAGATGTTACCGAAGTTGCGGGTGTATCTACCGAAGTGTGGGCATCGGGAGTCTCCATGGTTGATATCAATGGCAATGGTCGTTTAGATATTTATGTGTCTGTATCGGGACTTGCTCATACACCGGCATCAGAACGTGCAAATTTACTTTTCATTAATAACGGTGACGGCACTTTTGTGGAGTCTGCCGCCGAATACAACCTGGCTGATACAAGCTTTACCACACATGCCGCTTTTCTGGATTACGATGGTGACGGATATTTAGACGTTTTTCTGCTGAATAACTCCGAGCTTGATTTCAATCGAAGGGGAATGTTCCTTGAAGATCCCACAATGGAAATCAGCCCCATCAGTTTTGATAAACTTTACCGAAATAACGGCGACAACACATTTACGGATGTATCAAGAGAAGCTGGTTTGCTTGAAGAAATCGGGTACGGCCTTGGAGTCGCTGTAGCGGATCTGAATCGCAATGGCTACCCTGATATATATGTGTCTAATGATCTTGATCCAAACGATGTTCTCTATATCAATAATGGTGACGGCACATTCACTGACAAATCCGCTTCCTGGCTCAAACGAACAAGTTTGTCGGGAATGGGCGTAGACATCGCGGATTATAATAATGACGGATGGCCGGATATCGTACAAACCGACATGATGCCGGAAGAGCTCAAAGAACGCAAAAAGATGAGCGGCACTGTCGTTTATGAGCAGCAGAGGGAGATGATCAGAAAAGGGTCTCAATATCAATACGGCATTAACTCTCTGCAGCTGAATAGTGGAAAAATGGCGAATGGAGACTTGATTTTTAGTGAAATCGGACGACAAGCCGG
The DNA here is from genome assembly GCA_964644975.1 of uncultured Rhodohalobacter sp. Lineage (GTDB taxonomy): Bacteria > Bacteroidota > Rhodothermia > Balneolales > Balneolaceae > SW132. The sequence continues at coordinate 16,696 of CAZXYQ010000051.1, read as the reverse complement.
AGTGTCGTACACCGACTGGACCTGGGCTAACGTTTTTGCCGATTTAAATAACAATGGCCTCAAGGATATTCTGATCACGAACGGCTTCCCCAAAGCCGTGTACGATTTTGATTATAAAATTCAAGAATTTTCTATCTTGCGATCCACCGGTGGGGGTAATTCAAACCAGCTTAATCAGCTTGTGCAGGACCTCCGCAACATAAAAATTGCTAATCATCTCTTTGAAAATGATGGAGTACTTGGATTTACTGATCAATCCGAAAAGTGGGGATTTACAGATAAAGGTTACTCTTACGGTGCAGCCTACGCAGATTTAAATAACAACGGTCGTCTGGACCTCGTCATCAATAATATTGACGCTTCTGTATCGATATATGAAAACAGGGGTGAGGAAGGGAATCAACGTAACTTTCTGCAGGTGGAGCTTGCAGGTGAATATCCCAACACCGGGGGTATCGGATCAGAGGTGATTCTTACTGCGGGCGATCATCATCAGTTTCTATATCAGTCTCCGTATCGCGGATACGCTTCAACTGTCGACAACCGCCTGCATTTTGGTCTGGGTGAAATCACCATGATTGATTCCCTGGAAATTTTCTGGCCGGACGGCCGATATCAGGTTTTATACGATCTGAGCCCGAATCAGATCATAACAGTTGAGCAAGAGCAATCATCAGAATTTAAGCAGAAACTGCCTGACGATATTCAGCGCAATCAAACCTTTCTGCGTGTTGATGGAGAGCATGGGCTAAGTTGGAGCCATAAGGTCGATGAATCTTTTGTTGATTTTAATATTCAGCCTCAGATTCCATACAAACATTCGCAGCTCGGGCCAGTTCTTGCCGCGGGAGATGTTACCGGAAACGGTCTGGATGATGTTTATTTAGGCGGAGATGCCGGTATATCCGGTATTCTTATGCTGCAGCTTGAAAACGGGCAGTTCATCAAGTCGCCAAATCAGCAATTATGGGAAGAAGATGCCGGGTTTAAGGATACAGGGGCTCTATTTTTCGATGCGAACGGGAATGGTTTCCAGGATCTGTATATAGCAAGTGGCGGGTACGAAGTTTCTTCAGGTTCAAATCTTCAACAAGATCGACTCTATATCAATAAGGGAGAGGGTCTGTTTCAAAGAGCCGAAAATTCACTTCCCGTAATGTTTACCAGCAGCAAGGCTATTGCTGCAGGTGATTTTACCGGCAATGGATTGATGGATCTCTTTGTTGGGGGAAGGCTGATGCCATTCAGTTATCCTTTGCCTCCAAGGAGCTATCTTCTCAAAAACGAAGGCGGCACTTTTGTTGATATTACAGAAAAAAACGCCCCTGAACTTTTGGAATCAGGAATGATTACGGATGCCGTTTGGGTCGATTACAGTGGAAATGGCCGCTCAGATCTGGTTACAACCGGCATATGGCAGCCTGTTCGGTTTTTTGAAAACGACGGCAATCAGCTGCAAGACGCAACGGATCAAACCGGCCTGCCTTCCATGAGAGGCTGGTGGTATAGTTTAGCTGCGGGTGATTTCAACAATAACGGATATGTAGATTTTATTGCCGGTAATCTCGGATTGAATCACTCATTCACCACATCGGAAGCTGAACCTTTCGGAGTCTATGCAGCGGACTTTAACAGCAACGGGCAAAGAGATATCTTTTTTACCAAGCGAATTGACAATAGAGATTATCCGTATTTTGGTTTAGCAAAATACGGCCTTCAGCATCAGCACTTTATGCGCAGGTTTCAATCTTTCGAAGCCTTCGCCGATGTTGATATGGAAGAGCTTTTAGGAAGGGATCAGTTGGACAATGCGCTCAGGTACGAGGCTGATACGTTTGCAAGTGCTATTATATTAAACAACGGAGATGGCACATTCTCTGCCTCTGAACTACCTGAAAAAGCACAAATTTCCCCCGTAAAATCAATGGTAGCTCATGATGTGGATGGTGATGGACATCTTGACCTGATACTCGCTGGAAATATTTACGAGACAGACCCGGAAATTCCCAGGTCTGATGC